>NZ_CP114035.2:300000-535000 GCF_026898135.2 Pseudomonas fortuita | reverse complement strand
TTTTGGATGCAGTTCCCAGGTTGAGCCCGGGGCTTTCACATCCAACTTAACAAACCACCTACGCGCGCTTTACGCCCAGTAATTCCGATTAACGCTTGCACCCTCTGTATTACCGCGGCTGCTGGCACAGAGTTAGCCGGTGCTTATTCTGTCGGTAACGTCAAAACACTAACGTATTAGGTTAATGCCCTTCCTCCCAACTTAAAGTGCTTTACAATCCGAAGACCTTCTTCACACACGCGGCATGGCTGGATCAGGCTTTCGCCCATTGTCCAATATTCCCCACTGCTGCCTCCCGTAGGAGTCTGGACCGTGTCTCAGTTCCAGTGTGACTGATCATCCTCTCAGACCAGTTACGGATCGTCGCCTTGGTGAGCCATTACCTCACCAACTAGCTAATCCGACCTAGGCTCATCTGATAGCGCAAGGCCCGAAGGTCCCCTGCTTTCTCCCGTAGGACGTATGCGGTATTAGCGTTCCTTTCGAAACGTTGTCCCCCACTACCAGGCAGATTCCTAGGCATTACTCACCCGTCCGCCGCTGAATCGAAGAGCAAGCTCTTCTCATCCGCTCGACTTGCATGTGTTAGGCCTGCCGCCAGCGTTCAATCTGAGCCATGATCAAACTCTTCAGTTCAATACTGCTTGGGTTTTTAAGAAACCCTAAACTTGGCTCAGCAATCTCAAATGACTATGTGATTTCTCGCATGGTCACTTGTGATGCTGATAATCTTTTTGACTATCAGTCCATACTCACAAGCACCCACACGAATTGCTTGATTCGATTTGTTAAAGAGCGTTTGGTTAAGAGCTTTTCGTCTCAACCGAGGCGCGCATTCTACGCTTTCCTCAGAGCCTGTCAAGCGTTTATTTTGAAGTTTTTTGCGAGAAACTCGTTTAGCTTCAAACACTTGGCTCGCTGCGATCTCTCGTAGCGGGAGGCGAATCATACAGCGTTTAGAAGCGCTGTCAACCACCATTTCAACCGCTTGCGATCATTCGATCGCAGCCCTTTCAACGCCACCTTAACTACCTAACTCATTGAATCTCAAGGAGTTTGTCGTTCCGATGTCGCTGGAAGTGGGGCGCATTATAAGGGGATTCAGAAGGGCGTCAACCCTTAATTTCAAGAAATCGAAATATGAGGGGAAAGACCCTATGAAGGCCACCAGATGTCCGCCACAACACATTCAGCGCCTATGAGATCAAGCGCCCCCGATCTTGCAGCCGCTGAAGACCCCAAGGCGAACACCCAAAAAAACAAAGCGGGGAGGCCTTTCGGCCTCCCCGCTTCTATATAGCTACACCTGCAATCGCTCACTCAGCCTTGAGGGTAACCCGTGCAAACGACTTCTTGCCCGCTTGGCACACATGGGTCGCGCCCAGCGCAAACACGAAGTCACGATCCACGGCCGCACCGTCGACTTTAACAGCGCCGCCACTCAGCAGGTCCCGCGCCTGAGCCGAGTTCTTTACCAGGCCAGCCCGGTTCAGCACGGCAGCAATCGGCAAGTTTTCCGCTGCAACCACTTCGACTTCCGGCAGGTCTTCCGGCAACTCACCTTCTTTCATGCGGTTACCAGCACCACGGTGAGCGTTGGCCGCTGCCTCCTCACCATGGAAACGCGCAACGATCTCTTCGGCCAGCTTGATCTTGATGTCGCGCGGGTTGGCACCCTTGGCGACATCGGCACGGAACTGCTCGATCTCTTCCATCGAACGGAAGCTCAGCAGCTCGAAGTAACGCCACATCAAAGTATCCGGGATAGATACCAGCTTGCTGTACATCACCCCCGGCGCTTCCTGAATACCTACATAGTTGCCCAGCGACTTGGACATTTTCTTCACACCGTCGAGGCCTTCGAGCAACGGCATGGTCACGATGTTCTGCGCTTCCTGACCATAGGCGCGTTGCAGCTCGCGCCCCATCAGCAGGTTGAACTTCTGATCGGTACCACCCAGCTCGACGTCCGCCTTCAGCGCCACCGAGTCATAGCCCTGCACCAGGGGGTAGAGGAACTCGTGAATAGCGATCGGCTGGTTGGTGGTGTAACGCTTGTCGAAGTCATCGCGCTCAAGCATGCGCGCCACGGTGTACTGCGACGCCAGGCGAATGAAGTCGGCCGGGGTCAGCTTGTCCATCCAGGTGGAGTTGAACGCGACCTCGGTCTTGGCCGGGTCGAGAATCTTGAACACCTGCTGCTTATAGGTCTCGGCGTTGTCCAGCACTTGCTCACGGGTCAGCGGTGGGCGCGTGGCGCTCTTGCCGCTGGGGTCACCGATCATGCCGGTGAAGTCACCGATCAGGAAGATGACTTGATGGCCCAGCTCCTGGAACTGACGCAGCTTGTTGATCAGCACCGTGTGACCCAGGTGCAGGTCAGGCGCAGTCGGGTCAAAGCCGGCCTTGATGCGCAGAGGCTGGCCGCGCTTGAGCTTCTCTACCAGTTCCGACTCGACCAGTACTTCTTCCGCGCCGCGCTTTATAAGCGCCAGCTGCTCTTCAACCGACTTCATAGACAAACCCGCAAGGCTCAGATTCAGGGGGAGCCAACCATACAAGATCGGCCGTCAAATACAAGTTTCGCAAAGGAATGTGACCCGGGCACGGGCTTGCGGCGTCTACGCGCCCTTGCGTGAAAATGGATTTGGTTATATTTTATACAGTTATTTCATCTTCATCATGTCATTCATCTTTTCCATTTCACTTTTTCAAAGTCACCTTACCCATGACCAACGAACCGCCTAAAGCGCCCCCGCTTTATCCGAAAAGCCATCTGTTGGCCGCCAGCGGCATTGCCGCCCTGCTCAGTCTGGCTCTGCTGGTATTCCCCTCCAGCGAAGTGGAAGCCAAGAAAACCACCCTCAACCTCGAGCTGGAGAGCCCGGCCGAGCAGCTGAAAGACGAATCCCGTGCTGCCCCCCTGGTGCAGGCAGAAAGTGAGCAAGGCTCGCCCTTCGCCCAGATCGAAGAGGCAGCCCCCAAGACCCAAACGGCCGAGCAGCCAGCCCCTGCCACCGAACCCGTCGCCGAAGCAGCCAAGCAGCCTGGCCACCGCGAAGTCACCGTGGCACGTGGCGACACCCTGTCCACCCTGTTCGCCAAGGTCGGCCTGCCGGCCAATGCGGTACACGACCTGCTGGCCAGTAACAAGCAGGCCAAGCAGTTCAGCCAGCTCAAACACGGCCAGGTACTGCAGTTCGAGCTCGACAAGGATGGCCAGCTCGCCAGCCTGCACAGCAAGGTCAGCAATCTCGAGACCATTCGGCTGACGAAGTCCGCCAAGGGCTACACCTTCAACCGTGAAATCAGCAAACCCGTAGTTCGTACTGCCTATGCCCACGGCGTGATCAAGAGCTCGCTATCGGCTTCGGCCCAGCGCGCCGGTCTCTCCCACAGCATGACCATGGACATGGCCCGGGTGCTGGGTTACGACATCGACTTCGCTCAGGATATTCGCCCAGGCGACGAGTTCGATGTGGTCTACGAGCAGAAGGTCATGGACGGCAAGGTGGTCGGCACCGGCAACATCCTGTCCGCCCGCTTCACCAACCGCGGCAAGACCTACACCGCCGTGCGCTACACCAACAAGCAGGGCAACACCACTTACTACACTGCCGACGGCAACAGCCTGCGCAAGGCCTTCATCCGTACGCCGGTGGACTTTGCCCGTATCAGTTCGCGCTTTTCCGCCGGCCGCAAGCACCCCATCCTGAACAAGATCCGCGCGCACAAAGGCGTCGACTACGCCGCCCCGCGCGGTACGCCAATCAAGGCTGCCGGTGACGGCCGCATCGAACTGGCTGGGCGCCGTGGCGGTTACGGCAACACCGTGATCATCCAGCACGGCAACCGCTACAAGACGCTGTACGGGCACATGCAGGGCTTTGCCAAAGGCATCAAGACTGGCAGTTCGGTAAAGCAGGGCCAGATCATCGGTTACATCGGCACCACCGGCCTGTCTACCGGGCCCCACCTGCACTATGAGTTCCAGGTCAACGGTGTGCACGTCGATCCGCTGAGCCAGAAAGTGCCAATGGCTGATCCAATCGCCAAGAACGAGCGCCAGCGCTTCCTGCAGCAGAGCCAGCCCCTGATTGCCCGTATGGATCAGGAAAAGGCCACCCTGCTCGCAGCGAACAAGCGCTAAGCCCATGGCGCTCTACCTGGGGGTAATGTCCGGCACCAGCCTTGATGGCCTTGACATTGCCTTGATCGAACAAGGCGAGCAGCTTGAACTGCTCGCCACCCATTACCTGCCCATGCCCGGCGACCTGCGCCAGGAACTGCTTGCCCTGTGCAGCAGCGGCCCTGACGAAATAGCCCGCGCGGCGCTGGCCGAAAACCGCTGGGCCAGCCTGGCAGGCGAAGGTATACGCCAACTGCTTGCCCGCCAAGGACTGGGGGCCGAGGCCATCCGCGCCATCGGCAGCCACGGCCAGACTATCCGCCACGAGCCCGCACGCGGTTTTACCGTGCAAATCGGCAACCCGGCGCTGCTCGCCGAGCTAACGGGTATCAGCGTGGTTGCCGATTTCCGCCGGCGCGATGTGGCTGCCGGAGGCCAAGGTGCGCCGCTGGTTCCGGCCTTCCACGAAACCCTGTTCGGCCACCTGGGCCAGCGTCTGGCAATTCTGAATGTGGGCGGCTTCAGCAACCTCAGCCTGATCGAGCAGGACAAGCCGGTCCACGGCTTCGACTGCGGTCCGGGTAACGTGCTGCTGGATGCCTGGATAGAGCGCAAGCGCGGCCAGGCCTACGATGCCGATGGTGCCTGGGCGGCCTCGGGCGTGGTACAGGGGGGCTTGCTGAGTGCGATGCTGGCCGACCCGTTCTTTGCGGGTAGCGGCCCGAAGAGCACCGGCCGCGAAGTGTTCAACCTGCCTTGGCTGGATGGCCACCTGGCAGGCCTGCCCGCTTACCCGGACGAGGATGTACAGGCGACATTGCTTGAGCTTACCGCTCGCAGCATCATCGACTCGCTGAGCAATGCCCAGCAAGGCACCGAAGCGTTGCTGGTGTGCGGTGGCGGCGCACGTAACGGTGCCCTCATGGCCCGCCTCGGCCAACTGCTGCCCAAGGCCCGTGTCACCAGTACCGGCGCCCATGGCGTAGACCCTGACTGGGTCGAGGCCATGGCCTTTGCCTGGCTGGCCCACTGCTGCCTCGAAGGCATCAGCGCCAACCGGCCAAGCGTGACGGCGGCCAAGGGTTTGCGGGTACTGGGCGCAATCTACCCGGCCTAACTGCTACACCAGAAAGCAAAACGCCGCGCAATTGCGCGGCGTTTTCGTAGAGCGAGATCTCAGATCGAGAACGAGGACCCGCAACCGCACGTAGTGGCAGCGTTCGGGTTCTTGATCACAAAGCGCGACCCCTCCAGGCCTTCCTGATAGTCCACCTCAGCGCCAGCCAGATACTGGAAGCTCATCGGGTCGACCACCAGCGACACGCCTTCGCGCTCGACGATGGTGTCATCTTCGGCCACATCTTCATCGAAAGTGAAACCGTACTGGAAGCCCGAGCAGCCGCCACCGGTCACGAACACCCGCAGTTTCAGACGTTCATTGCCTTCCTCATTGACCAGGTTCTTCACTTTCTGGGCCGCCCCATGGGTGAATTCCAGACCGGTAGGGGTGAAGGTTTCGACGCTCATGTTGACTCTCCCGGCGCAGTTGCCGCCTTAAAACTCGATGACGCGCATTATCCGCTTTCCCGAGAAAATTGGTCAAGAATTGTGCGGCTTTAGTCGCGACTGACAAAATGGCCCGCGCAAGGCGGGCCATTTCGATCGCAGTTCGCTTACGGTAGCAAGCCTGCGTGGGACAGGCCCATCCGCTCATCCAGGCCGAACAGGATGTTCAGGTTCTGTACCGCCTGGCCGGAGGCTCCCTTGACCAGGTTGTCGATCACCGACAGCACCACCACCAAGTCACCACCCTGCGGACGATGAACGGCAATGCGGCAGACGTTGGCGCCGCGCACACTGCGGGTTTCCGGGTGGCTGCCAGCTGGCATCACATCGACGAACGGTTCGTCGGCGTAGCGCTTCTCGAACAGCGCCTGCAGGTCGACCGAGGTGTCGACAACATTCGCGTACAGGGTGGCGTGGATGCCACGGATCATTGGCGTCAGGTGCGGCACGAAGGTCAGGCCGATGTCCTTGCCAGCAGCCAGGCGCAGGCCCTGGCTGATTTCCGGCAGGTGACGATGGCCCTTGACCGCATAGGCCTTCATGCTTTCGCCGGCCTCGCAGAACAGCGAACCCACTGCCGCACCACGACCGGCACCGCTGACACCCGACTTGCAGTCGGCAATCAGGCGCGACGGGTCGGCCAGGCCCGCCTCCAGCAGCGGCAGGAAGCCCAGCTGGGTGGCGGTAGGGTAGCAACCCGGTACGGCGATCAGGCGCGCCTGGCGAATCTTCTCGCGGTTGACTTCAGGCAGGCCATACACGGCGTCCTTGAGCAGCTCTGGCGCACCGTGCGGCTGACCATACCACTTGCCCCACTCGGTGGCATCCTGCAGGCGGAAGTCGGCCGAGAGGTCGATCACCTTGGTGCCGGCCGCCAGCAGTTCACCGGCCAAAGCATGGGCAACACCGTGCGGGGTAGCGAAGAACACCACATCACAGGCAGCCAGCGCCTTGCTGTCCGGCACGCTGAACGCCAGCCCGTCATAGTGGCCGCGCAGGTTCGGGTACATGTCCGCCACCGCCACGCCCGCCTCGGAGCGCGAAGTGATGACCGTCACTTCGGCCTGTGGATGCTGTGCCAGCAGACGCAACAGTTCGACGCCGGTGTAACCCGTGCCGCCGACGATACCGACCTTGATCATAACGCTTGCCCCTTATCAACGAGCCGTCTGGAAAGCGCACGATGATAGGGGCGTGAAGCGCCTGTAACAACTCTTCGGGTGACCCTTAGGGCGCTTGACCACTACTATCTGACGACCGTGAATACCTGAAGGAACTCCGTCCATGCTTTACCTATGGATCAAAGCGCTGCATATCGTCAGCGTGGTCTGCTGGTTCGCCGGCCTGTTCTACCTGCCGCGGCTGTTCGTCTACCACGCCCAGAGCCAGGACAGCATCAGCCAGGAACGCTTCGTGACCATGGAACGCAAGCTGTACCGGGGCATCATGAACCCGGCGATGATCGCCACCTACGTGTTCGGCGCATGGATGCTCTATCTCACGCCCGGCTGGCTGAGCCAGGGCTGGCTGCATGCCAAGTTGACCCTGGTCATCCTGCTGACCGGCTACCATCACATGTGCGGTGCCCAACGCAAACGCTTCGCCAGCGGCAACAACACCCGCAGCCACGTCTACTATCGCTGGTTCAACGAAGTGCCCGTGCTGTTCCTGCTGGGCATCGTAATTCTGGTGGTGGTCAAACCGTTCTGACATAGCCACCCGCTCAAGGAGCCTTGCCATGTCGCTACCTGCCTCGCTCGAACAACGCCTGCGCCTGCCTGTTGTCGCAGCGCCGATGTTCTTGATCTCCAACCCCAAACTGGTACTGGCGTGCTGCGCCAGCGGCGTAGTGGGTAGTTTCCCGGCCCTGAACCAGCGCGACAGCGCCGGCTTCAAGGCCTGGCTGGAGGAAATCGAGGCAGGCCTGGCGCTATTGGAGGCGCCAGCCCCCTATGCGGTCAACCTGATCGTCCATCCGACCAACCCACGCCTGCAGGCCGACCTGGCTTTGTGCGTGGAGCATCGCGTGCCGATCGTCATCACCAGCCTGGGGGCGGTCAAGGAAGTGGTCGATGCCGTGCATGGCTACGGCGGCCTGGTGTTCCACGATGTCACCACTCGCCGCCATGCCGAGAAGGCCGCGCAAGCGGGTGCCGATGGCTTGATCGCCGTGGCTGCCGGCGCGGGCGGGCATGCAGGCACCTGGAGCCCTTTCGCCCTGGCCGCAGAGATTCGCCAGTTCTTCGACAAGACCCTGCTGCTGGCCGGCTGCCTCAACCATGGCCACGAAATCCTCGCCGCACAATTGCTGGGCGCCGACCTGGCCTACATGGGTACGCGCTTCATCGCCACCGCAGAAAGCCAGGCCCAGGATGCCTACAAGCAGATGCTACTCGCTGCCCACGCCGCCGACATCATTCACACCCCGGCAGTGTCCGGCATACCTGCCAGCTTCCTGCGTTCAAGCCTGGAGCAGGCTGGCTACGACATGAACGCCCTCAAGGGCAGCCACGAGCAAGGCAAGCTCAAACCTATCGACGACGAAGCGAAGGCCTGGAAGACCGTATGGTCGGCGGGCCAGGGTGTCGGCGAAATCCATGATCTGCCCAGCGCCAGTGCATTGATCGAACGGCTCCACAGTGAGTACCGGGAAGCCCTGGATCGCTGCCAGATTCTGCGCGCCCGCACCTTGTAGCAAAACGCAACACCTTACCCGGCCAAGCTGTACACTAGGCGCCCTCTTTCGCCCCCAGGAGCCTTGCATGACCCGTTACGCCATGATCACTGGTGCTTCCAGCGGCTTGGGCCTGGCCCTGGCGGAAGCGCTGGCACGGCGCGGGCGCAACCTGATCCTGGTGGCACGTCAGCGGGAAACGCTGGAACCCGTGGCCCTTGAGTTGACTCAACGCTTTGGTGTCGAGGTGCTGTTCCGCGCCTGCGACCTCAGCCAGCCGCTGCGCCTTTCTGGCTTCGTACTGGAACTGGAAGAAGGCGAACGGCGTATCGACCTGCTGGTCAACTGTGCCGGCTTGCGTACCTACGGGCCGTTCCTGGCCCATGAGTGGGCCGACGAGCAGGATCTGCTGGAGGTCAACGTTCTGGCCCTGAGCCGCCTGTGCCACGCCATCGGCAACCTGATGGCCGTGCAGGGTGGCGGCCAGATCCTCAACGTCGCTGGCCTTGCCGGGGTGGCACCCGGCCCGTGGATGGCGGCCTATGCCGCCAGCAAGGCGTACGTGCTGAGTTTTTCCCAGGCCCTGCGCGAAGAACTCAAGCGTACCGGTATCAAGGTCTCGGTATTGTGCCCAGGCCCTGTACGCTCCTCGCGCCGGCGCATTGCGCGGCTCGATGGCAAACCCCGCTGCCTCAGCCCCGAAGAAGTAGCGCTGTATACCGTGCGTGCACTGGACAAGAACCGTGCGCTGATCATGCCAGGCCGACGCAACCGCTGGCTGGCATTGGCCCCGCGCCTGCTGCCGCGCTGGCTGGTGTGCAAACTGGCCGGCGCCATCCACCGCCGCTATTGCCCGGCCGGCATGGAATAGCCACTGGGCGAGCGGCGCTCGGCTGAGTACACTCGGCCCGACCCTCACCATGGAGCAAGTGCTGTGGACGATCTATTCCTCAAAATCATCAACCGGGAAATCCCGGCGGATATCATCTACGAAGACGACCAGGTCCTGGCCTTCAAGGACATTGCACCCGCGGCACCGGTACATTTTCTGGTCATCCCGAAAAAACACATCCGCACGCTCAATGACCTGACCGAAGAAGACAAGGCCCTGGCGGGCCACATCCTGTTCACCGCCCAGCGCCTGGCTGTCGAGCAGGGCTGCGAGGAAGGTTTCCGCGTGGTCATGAACTGCAACCCGAAGGGCGGCCAGACTGTCTACCACATCCATATGCACGTGCTGGGCCAGCGCCAGATGAACTGGCCACCGGGCTGATCCACGGCAAGCGACCCCGCCGCTATTGCGGTAAACTGTCGGGCACATTCTTGCGGAGGTGCCCGATGGCTACCGAACGTCACTACTCGCCGCTCGACCGCTTGTTGCTGCAGGCCGATACCGCCATGCGCACCTTGCTGCCCTTCAGCGGCCAACCCGCCCGGCCATCGCCGGCCATTGTCCAGCCGGACGTCGACCTGGACGAGCAGCAGACCCGCCACATCGCCGGGCTGATGCGTATCAACCACACCGGTGAAGTGTGCGCCCAGGCGCTGTACCAGGGCCAAGCCCTGACCGCCAAGCTGCCCGAAGTACGCAAGGCCATGGAGCATGCCGCCGAGGAAGAGGTGGACCACCTGGCCTGGTGCGAACAGCGCATTCGCCAGTTGAACAGCCACCCAAGCGTGCTCAACCCCTTGTTCTACGGCATGTCGTTCGGCATCGGCGCACTTGCCGGCCTGGTCAGCGACAAGGTCAGCCTGGGCTTCGTCGCCGCCACCGAGCACCAGGTGTGCAAGCACCTCGACGAGCACCTGGAGCAGATCCCGCACGAAGACGAAAAGTCCCGGGCCATTCTCGAACAGATGCGCATCGACGAAGAGCAGCACGCCGAGTCCGCCCTGGAAGCCGGTGGTTATCGCTTCCCGGCCCCTGTCCGCTTTGGCATGAGCTTGCTGGCCAAGGTCATGACCAAGAGCACCTACCGCATCTGAAGGCATCGCCATGACGGACCGTTTCGACGCCAAGGACCTGGCGCGTGCCGTGCAGGCCGGGATTCTCCAGCCGGGCCAGGACCAAAGCCTGTTGGCATTCCTGCGCCAGCAACCGGCGGCACGTGGCAGCTTTCAGCTGGCCCATGTTGCGTTCTACTTCGGCGCCATGCTGATCATGGCAGCCATGGGCTGGTTGCTCACCGAAGCCTGGATGAGCATTGGTGACGGCGCGCTATTGATCATCGCCAGCCTCTATATCCTGCTGATCACCTTGTCCGCCCTCAACCTGCAGCGCCGCGCCCAGCCCGTTGCTGCCGGGGTACTGGCGGCGGTAGCGGTCAGTATCGTGCCACTGGCGGTGTTTGCCATTGAGCGCCTGGCAGGCTGGTGGCCACTGGACGACGCGCAAGCCGAGTATCACCAGTACTACACCTACGTGCAGGGCGGCTGGCTGGCGATGGAAGCGGCCACAGTGCTTGCCGGTTTGCTGATGCTGAGGCTGATCCCCTACCCGTTCGTCGTCATGCCTATAGCCGTGGCCCTGTGGTTCATGTCGATGGACCTGAGCGAATGGTTCTTCGGCTCGCCGTTCAGTTGGGAGCAGCGCCGCGAAGTTTCGCTGTGGTTCGGGTTGGGCTTGCTGGTGGTGTGCCTGTTGATAGACGGCCGCACGCAAGAAGACTACGCCCGTTGGGGCTACTTGGCCGGGCTGGCGGCATTCTGGGGCGGCTTGACGCTGCTGGACAGCGGCAGTGAGTTGGGCAAGGCCATGTACTGCCTGACCAACATAGCGCTGATGGGCATGGCCGTGCTGCTGCGCCGGCCGGTGTTCATGGTGTTTGGTGCACTGGGCGTGGCGGCTTACCTGGGGTACCTGTCGTACGAGGTATTTGCCGAATCGCTGCTGTTCCCGGTGGTGGTGACCTTGATCGGGCTGGCGGTTATCTGGCTGGGGCTGGTTTACCAGAAGCGGCGGGAGCGGTTGAGCCAAGTGATGCGGGGATGGTTGCCACGGTGGGTGCAAGCTGCACTGCCCGCACTTCGGAGCTGATAGTGCCGGGGCCGCTTTGCGGCCCCCAACAACGTTGCGTTAACCGAGCTCTACGATTTCATACCCGTGGGTAATCTCAACCCCCGCGCGTTCGAGCATGATCGAAGCCGAGCAGTACTTCTCTGCCGACAGCTCCACTGCCCGCTTGACCTGCGCTTCTTTCAGCCCACGCCCTTTCACCACAAAGTTCATGTGAATCTTGGTAAACACCTTCGGATCTTCGCTGGCACGCTCGGCTTCCAGGAACGCCTCGCAGCTTTCTACCGCTTGGCGCGATTTCTTCAGAATGCTCACCACGTCAAAGCTGCTGCAGCCACCCAGGCCCAACAGCAACATTTCCATCGGGCGCACACCCAGGTTGCGGCCGCCGGCCTCAGGCGGGCCGTCCATCACGACGACATGGCCACTCCCCGATTCGCCGAGGAACATGGCCTCACCGGCCCACTGGATACGTGCCTTCATCTACCCGGACTCCTGATATTCGGAAAAGGGTGTCAGCTTAGACCTTGTAAGGCCGTGCGAAAAGCACGAGACGTATCGGTTTAATACCGAAACATCCGGAGACGTCTGATAAGCTGGCGCCAAATGAATGGCGCTCGCCGCCAGACAACCTTATAAAAAGCCTATGCGGCGTATCGAACAGGATTTCGTGATGGTTGCCTCCGCCCTACCCGCCAAGATCAAGAACATCGACAAACTGTTGGTACACTGCCAGCGCCGCCGCTACACCGCCAAAAGCAACATCATCTGCGCCGGCGACCGCGCCGAGACACTGTCATTCATAATCAAGGGCTCGGTGACCATCCTCATCGAAGACGAGGATGGCCGCGAAATGATTATTGCCTATCTCAACAATGGCGATTTCTTCGGCGAGCTCGGGCTGTTCGAACCGGTTGACGGCGAACAGCAGCGCAGTGCCTGGGTGCGAGCCAAGACCGAGTGCGAAGTGGCGGAAATCAGCTACGACAAGTTTCGCGAACTGGCGCGCCAAGACCCGGAAATCCTCTATGCCCTGGGCGGCCAGATGGCCCAGCGCCTGCGCAACACCACACGCAAGGTCGGTGACCTGGCGTTTTTCGACGTCACCGGCCGGGTTGCCCGTTGCCTGCTGGAATTGTGTAAACAACCCGACGCCATGACCCACCCCGACGGCATGCAGATCAAGATCACCCGTCAGGAAATCGGCCGAATCGTCGGTTGTTCCAGGGAAATGGTCGGCCGCGTCCTCAAGGACCTTGAGGAACGCAGCCTGGTTCAGGTCAAAGGCAAGACCATGGTGGTCTACGGTACCCGCTAGTCCCTGGGCAGGTCTGCAAGCACCTTGGCGTAGGCCTGCGACAAGCGCTCAAACCAGGGTGCTGCGGGCGCCACTTCATGCAAGGCGATATGTGCATCAGCGCGGCAGCGTTGCTCAAGCTCGCAGCACTCATTAAAGCGGTTGACCGCTGCCACCATCGACTCCCGCTCGTTGTCCAGCAGCAACGCACCGTGTACCAGTACCACCGGGCGCTTGCCGCCCAGGCCCTGGCGCCAGCGCTGGGCGGTGCCCACCAGCTTGCGGCCATTGAGGTTGACGTTGTAGCGACCATCGCAGAACGCCCCGTCTATCTCCCCCACCGACGCCACCCCGCCCCACTCGCGCAGTACCTCGCACAGCGGCAGGCACAGGCGCTCGTAGGCGCTTTCGATACGGCCGTGATCACCTTCGCTGCGCGGGGCAACGTAGACCAGGGCAACGTTGACAGTGGAATGGGACTGAGGCACCGGCTCACCGCCAGTCTCGCGCAGCAGCACCGGCCAGCCGGCAATCGCCAGCTCCGCACAGGCGGCCTCGAAGTTTTCCAGACGGCTCATGCGCCGGGGCATGACCAGCGCATGGTCGGTGGGTCGCCAGAACAGCACACCGTTTTCGCGTTCGCCGCGGCAAACGGCGGCCAGCAGTTCCTGTTCGGTGTGCAGGCCTTGTTCGACGGTCAGGGCCAGGGGTTGATCGGTCATTGATCCACCTTTGATGTTGTTTTTGATGGCCTCTTCGCGGGCTAGCCCGCTCCTACAAAGGGAGCACACCCACTGTAGGCGCGGGTTTACCCGCGAAGCGGCCCTGGCAGGCATACAAAAAAGCCGGCAAAAAAGCCGGCTTCATTTGATCAGTCAAGATGCTGAACAGTCTTCTTCACCTGTTCCGGGAAGAACAACCGCTGCAACTCCAGCCCAGGCTGCTCGGCGCGCATGAACGCTTCGCCCACCAGGAACGAGTAAACCTCGTTGATTGCCATCAGCTCGACATCGGCCCGGTTGAGAATACCGCTCTCGGTAATCGCCAGGCGATCACGCGGAATGCGCGGCAGCAGGTCAAGGGTGGTTTCCAGGCTGACCTCGAAGGTGTGCAGGTTGCGGTTATTCACCCCCACCAGCGGCGTATCCAGGGTTTTCAACGCGCGCTCCAGCTCATCGCCATCGTGCACTTCCACCAGCACGTCCAGGCCGACGTCTTTTGCAGTCGCGGCCAGCTCGGCCATCTTCACGTCATCCAGTGCCGAGACGATCAGCAGCACGCAATCCGCGCCCAAGGCCCGGGCTTCGACGATCTGGTAAGGGTCGACCATGAAGTCTTTGCGGATCACCGGCAGCGAAACTGCCGCGCGGGCCTGCTGCAGGTACTCATCGGCACCCTGGAAGTAATCGACATCGGTCAGCACCGACAGGCAGGTAGCACCGCCCTTCTCGTAGCTGACAGCGATTTCCGCCGGCACGAAGTGCTCGCGGATCACGCCCTTGCTCGGCGAAGCCTTCTTGATCTCGGCGATCACCGCTGGCTGCTTGCGCCTGGCCTGTTCGATCAGCGCGTTGGCGAAACCACGCGGGGCATCGGCGGCCTTGGCCAGGCCTTCCAGCTCGGCGAGGCTGACGCGCGCGCTGCGCTCGGCCACTTCCTGGAACTTGCGGGCAATGATCCTTTCCAGCACCGTCGGCACACTCATGCTTCGTTCTCCACCTTGAATACTGCAGTAAAGGCACCCAGTTCCTGCAGCTTCTCCCAGGCCAGCCCGGTGTGCAGTACGTCGTGGGCCAGTTCCACACCTTGAGCCAGGCTCATCGCATGATCGGCGGCATACAGTGCCGCGCCCGCATTGAGCACGATCATCTCCGCAGCCTTCTGGCCGTTTTCGGTCTTGCGACGGCCCAGAGCATCGCGAATCAGCTCCAGCGAAGCCTGTGGGTTTTCGACGGCAAGGCCATGCAAGCTCTGGCTTTTCATGCCGAGGTCTTCCGGTTCGACCCAGTATTCAGTAATTGTGTCGTTCTTCAGTTCGGCAACAAAGGTGGGGGCAGCCAGGCTGAACTCATCCAGGCCGTCCTTCGAATGCACCACCAGCACATGCTTGCTACCCAGGCGTTGCAGCACCTCGGCCAACGGGCGGCACAGGGTCTGGGCGAAAACGCCAACCACCTGATGCTTCACTCCGGCCGGATTCGTAAGCGGGCCGAGCATGTTGAACAGGGTACGCAACCCCAGCTCACGACGCGGACCGGCGGCATGCTTCATGGCCGAGTGATGGCTTTGCGCGAACATGAAGCCGATGCCCAGGCTGTCAATGCAGCGAGCCACCTGGGTTGGCGTCAGGTTAAGATAGATGCCGGCAGCTTCCAGCAGGTCGGCACTGCCGCTCTTGCCGGAAACCGCGCGGTTACCATGCTTGGCAACAGTACAGCCCGCCGCCGCCAGGACGAACGACGACGCGGTGGACACGTTGAATATATTGGCGCCATCACCGCCGGTGCCGACGATATCGACCACGCCATCCAGGCTTTTCAGCTCAACCTTGTCGGCCAGCTCACGCATCACCGACACCGCGCCGACGATTTCGTCGATGCTTTCACTCTTCATGCGCATGCCCATCAGAAAGGCGCCGATCTGCGCCTCGCTGCACTGGCCGGTCATGATCTGGCGCATGACATCGCGCATTTCTTCGGTAGACAGGTCCAGGTGGCCGACGATACGGCTCAATGCGCTCTTGATATCCATGTTCGATCCTTAGCGGCGGCCGCCGGTCTGCTGGAGAAAGTTGGCGAACAGCTCGTGGCCCTGCTCGGTCAGGATCGACTCGGGGTGGAACTGCACCCCTTCGATATTCAGGGTTTTGTGGCGAAGGCCCATGATTTCGTCCACCGAGCCGTCTTCATGGGCGGTCCAGGCAGTCACTTCCAGGCAATCGGGCAAGGTTTCGCGCTTGACCACCAGCGAGTGGTAGCGGGTAACGGTCAGCGGGTTGTTGAGGCCGGTGAACACGCCCAGGTCGCGGTGGTGTACGGGGCTGGTCTTGCCGTGCATCACCTGGCGGGCGCGCACCACGTCACCGCCAAAGGCCTGGCCGATGGACTGATGCCCCAGGCACACGCCCAGAATCGGCAGCTTGCCAGCAAAATGCAGGATGGCCTCGATGGACACACCCGCCTCGCTCGGCGTGCAAGGACCTGGGGATACCACGATCCGCTCGGGGTTGAGGGCTTCAATCTGGGCAATGGTCATTTCGTCATTGCGAATGACCTTGACCTCGGCACCCAGCTCGCCAAGGTACTGGACGACGTTGTAAGTGAATGAGTCGTAATTGTCGATCATCAGTAACATGGTGTTAAACCTCTTGAATTTACTGACTTCAGAATTCGAACCTTCTTGCCACCGCCACAGGCACGGCTTCGCCACACAGGGCAGTAAAGAAGAAGGCAAACGGGGGCGAGCCGGGCGGGCCGGCAGGGGATAAAGTCAGGCGCGCCAACGCCAACGGGCGTGGGCCTTGATTACGCGCATCAAGAGTTTACTGACGATCAACACAGGATAGGTCTCGCTCATACGTTCCGGCACAGTAGCCTACCGGGGCGGCGGGCGCAATATGCCTGCAAACACGGGGAAACGAATGGACTTGGGAGGGATGCACTGCGATTTGCTAAGGTCGATCAGGCAGTCCTTGATAAAAACAAAGAAAAGGATGTTCCCTGATGCGAAAAGCCCCGTTAATGCGCTTTACCCTCGCTTCATTGGCCCTGGCCTGCAGCCAGGTATTCGCAGGTCCCTCACCTTATTCCACGCTGATCGTGTTTGGCGACAGCCTCGCCGACGCCGGGCAATTTCCCGATTTGACTGGCGGTACCCCAGGCGCCCGGTTTACCAACCGCGATGCCGACGGTAACTTTGCCCCGGTGTCACCGATGATCCTCGGTGGCCGACTGGGCGTTGCACCCGATGACCTGAACCCGTCGACATCGACAGGCATCCGGCCCGATGGCAACAACTGGGCTGTCGGTGGCTATACCACCCAGCAGATCCTGGATTCGATCACGACAACTTCCGAGACCGTCATCCCGCCAGGAAACCCCGGCGCCGGCCTGGTGCTGCGTGAAAAGGCGGGCTACCTGGCCAACGGCCTGCGTGCCGACCCCAACGCGCTTTACTACGTGACGGGCGGCGGCAACGACTTCCTCCAAGGCCTGGTAAACAGCCCGGCCGACGCCGTGGCCGCCGGCGCCCGCCTTGCGGCCAGCGCCCAGGCACTGCAACAAGGTGGCGCCCGCTACATCATGGTCTGGCTGCTGCCCGACCTCGGCCAAACGCCCAACTTCAGCGGCACCCCGCAACAAAACCCGCTGTCACTGCTGTCTGGCGCATTCAACCAGTCGCTGCTCAGCCAACTGCGGCAGATCGATGCCGAGATCATCCCGCTGAACATCCCTGTGCTGCTGAGCGAGGCACTGGCCAGCCCCAACCAGTTCGGCCTGGCCAGCGACCAGAACCTGGTCGGCACCTGCTACAGCGGCAACAGCTGCGTGGAAAACCCGGTGTACGGTATCAATGGCACAACCCCGGACCCGACTAAACTGCTGTTCAACGACTCGGTGCACCCGACCATCGCCGGCCAGCAACTGATTGCCGACTACGCCTATTCGATCATCTCCGCCCCCTGGGAGCTTACCCTGCTCCCCGAAATGGCACATGCCAGCCTGCGCGCCCATCAGGATGAGCTGCGCAACCAATGGCAGACACCCTGGCAAGCAGTTGGCCAATGGCAGGCCTTCGTCGCCACCGGTGCCCAGGACCTGGACTTCGACGGCCAGCACAGCGCGGCCAGCGGCGATGGCCGCGGCTATAACCTGACACTGGGCGGCAGCTACCGGTTGAACGACGCCTGGCGCCTGGGCCTGGCCGGCGGCGCGTACCGGCAAAAGCTGGAGGCCGGCGCCAATGATTCGGACTACAAACTGAACAGCTACTTGGCCAGCGCCTTCGCCCAATACCGCCAGGACCGCTGGTGGGCCGATGCTGCGCTGACCGCCGGGCATCTGGACTACAGCGACCTCAAGCGCACCTTCGCCCTTGGCGTGAACGAGCGCAGCGAAAAGGGCGACACCGACGGCGAGGCCTGGGCGATGTCCGGGCGGCTGGGCTACAACCTGGCGGCAGACAGCAGCAATTGGCAGCTGGCGCCATTCATCAGTGCCGACTATGCGCGCGTGAAAGTGGATGGGTACAACGAGAAGAGCGGGCGCTCGACAGCACTGGGCTTCGATGACCAGGAACGCACGTCACGCCGCTTGGGCCTGGGGTTGCTGGGCAGCGTGCAGGTGCTGCCAGGTACCCGGCTGTTCGCCGAGGTGGCGCAGGAGCATGAGTTCGAGGATGACCAGCAGGATGTGACCATGCACCTGACCAGCTTGCCCGCCAATGACTTCACCCTGGCCGGTTATACGCCGCACAGCGACCTGACCCGTGCGAGCCTGGGGGTGAGCCATGAAGTGGTCGCAGGGGTGCATTTGCGCGGGAACTACAACTGGCGCAAGAGTGATGAATTGACGCAGCAGGGGGTGAGCCTGGGGGTGAGCGTGGACTTCTGAATTGATGGGGCTGCTTGGCAGCCCCAATCTGTTTATTTAGCCAACGTCTGCTCTGCAAGCGCCACGGCACGGAACATCGCCCGGCGCTTGTTGATGGTTTCTTCCCACTCCAGCGCCGGCACCGAGTCGGCAACGATGCCACCACCGGCCTGCACATGCAGTTCACCGTCCTTGATCACGGCAGTACGGATGGCGATCGCGGTATCCATGTTGCCGTTCCAGGCAAAATAGCCGACTGCACCACCGTAGACCCCACGTTTGACCGGCTCCAGTTCGTCGATGATTTCCATTGCACGGATCTTCGGCGCACCCGACAGGGTGCCAGCCGGCAGGATCGCCCGCAGCGCATCCATCGCCGTCAGCCCTTCACGCAGCTGGCCGGTGACGTTGGAGACAATGTGCATCACGTTGGAGTAACGCTCGATGACCATCTTCTCGGTCAGGCGCACGCTGCCGGTCGAGGACACACGGCCAACGTCGTTGCGGCCCAGGTCGATCAGCATCAGGTGTTCGGCGATTTCCTTGTCGTCCGACAGCAGGTCGTCTTCCAGCGCGCGGTCGGCTTCTTCAGTCGCGCCACGCGGGCGGGTACCGGCAATCGGGCGCACGGTGACCAGGTTGTCCTCGACCCGCACCAGCACCTCGGGCGAGCTGCCGACCACATGGAAGTCGCCGAAGTTGAAGAAGTACATGTACGGCGTCGGGTTGAAGCAGCGCAGCGCACGATACAGGTCGATGGGCGCAGCCTTGAAGTCGATCGACATGCGTTGCGACGGCACCACCTGCATGCAGTCGCCGGCCAGGATGTACTC
The DNA here is from genome assembly GCF_026898135.2 of Pseudomonas fortuita. Lineage (NCBI taxonomy): Bacteria > Pseudomonadati > Pseudomonadota > Gammaproteobacteria > Pseudomonadales > Pseudomonadaceae > Pseudomonas > Pseudomonas fortuita. The sequence goes on along the minus strand of NZ_CP114035.2, from coordinate 515,894 downwards.
CTTGATACGGCCGACCGCGTTCTCGTAGTCGTCGCGGGTATAGCTGGAGCGGAATTCCGGCTCGGCGGCCTGCGGGCCACTCAGGTCCAGGCCTCGGCGCGGGGTGATCGGCTGGCGCAGCGTTTCCAGCAGGCCTTGCAGGCGTGCCTGGCCCTGTTCAAAGGCCTGATCTTCAGCCGGGTCGACCAGCACAATCGCGTGCATCTTGCCTGCCAGGTTGTCGAACACCACCACCGCATCGGACACCATCAGCAGGATATCCGGCACGCCCAACGGGTCTGGGTTGGGGCTGGCGCCAAGGCGCTTTTCCACGTAACGCACACAATCATAGCCAAAGTAGCCGACCAGGCCGCCGTTGAAGCGCGGCAGACCAGGGATGTCAGCGACCTTGTAACGGTCCTTGAAACTTTCGACAAAGGCCAGCGGGTCTTCGACATCATGGCTTTCCACCTCGACGCCATCCTGCAGGATACTGACGTGATAGCCGTGCACCCGCATCACCGTGCGCGATGGCAGGCCGATCATCGAGTAGCGGCCCCACTTCTCGCCGCCTTGCACCGATTCGAGCAGGTACGAGTTGGGCTGGTCAGCCAGTTTCAGGTAGATCGACAGCGGCGTGTCGAAGTCGGCCAGGGTTTCGCAGGCCAGTGGAATGCGGTTGTAGCCGGCAGCGGCCAGGCGCAGGAATTCTTCGCGGTTCATGAGTAGCCTCGTGGCAAGCAGCAATAGGTCAGGCAAACGGACGGGCCGGCACGCGCCGGCAGGCTGAAGTCAGGCGCGCCAACGCCAACGGGCCAGGGCCTTGATGACTTTCATCCAGAATTTGCCAGTAACCACCACGGTGGGCTCTCTGTCTTGTGAGGCTTGAAGGTTGGCCAACGTTATCCCAGTGGCCGGGTCTGCGCAACCGGGCAGCAGTGCGCGCAGGTCGTCGATCACCAGGTTGGGAGATTCGTCCTGGATCGGCCGGCCATGGTTGTAGCCATAGGTCAGCCCTACGCACTGCACGCCAGCCGCCTTGGCCGCCAGCACGTCGCTGCGCGAATCGCCGACAAACAGCGACTGCTGCGGGGTAACGCTGGCCATCTGCATGACGAAGAGCAAAGCCGCCGGGTCGGGCTTTTTCTGCGGCAGGGTGTCGCCGCCAATGATCCAGCGGAAGTAGCGGCCGATTTTCATCTGGTCCAGCAGCGGGCCGACGAAGCGCTCGGGCTTGTTGGTGATCAGCGCCATTTCCACGCCCTGTTTGCGCAGCCAGCGCAGGGTGTCCTGCACACCGGGATAGACCACCGTCAGCTCGTGGCTTTCAGCATAAGCGTCCATGAACAGCGCCAGCGCCTGGTCGGCCAGCGCATCGTCCACCGCGGCGTGGTCGATGCCACCTGCAAGCGCCCGGCGCACCAGCACCTGGGCGCCGTTGCCGACCCAGTGGCGGACTGCCTCAAGGCCTGCGGGCGGGCGCCCCAGTTCGAGCAGCATGCGGTCCACGGCGGCAGCCAGGTCTGGCACGGAATCGATCAGGGTACCGTCCAGATCGAACATCACCAGCCTGGGCAGCGTCCCCGGGAACAGCTGCTCGAAGCCACTCATGGGCGGGCCTGAGCCAGTTCGGCGCGCATCTTGGCGATGACTTCCTGGTAGTCCGGGGCGTTGAAGATCGCCGAACCGGCCACGAAGGTGTCAGCGCCAGCGGCAGCGATTTCGCGGATGTTATTGACGTTGACGCCACCGTCGATTTCCAGGCGGATATCACGGCCGCTGGCGTCGATCAGCGCACGCGCCTCGCGCAGCTTGTCGAGGGTGCCAGGGATGAACTTCTGCCCGCCAAAGCCTGGGTTGACGCTCATCAGCAGCACCATGTCGATCTTGTCCATCACGTACTTCAGGGCATCCAGGCTGGTGGCCGGGTTGAACACGAGGCCGGCCTTGCAACCGCCGTCCTTGATCAGTTGCAACGAACGGTCGATGTGCTGCGTGGCTTCCGGGTGAAACGTGATGTAAGTGGCGCCGGCTTCGATGAAGTCGCCGATGATGCGGTCGACCGGGCTGACCATCAGGTGCACGTCGATCGGTGCGGTAACACCGTACTTGCGCAGGGCGGTGCAGACCATCGGGCCAATGGTCAGGTTGGGAACGTAGTGGTTGTCCATGACATCGAAGTGGACGATGTCGGCACCCGCAGCCAATACCTTGTCGACGTCTTCACCCAGGCGGGCGAAATCGGCAGAGAGGATGGAGGGGGCAATAGCGTAGGGCTGCATGGCGCACCTGTTGGCAGAATCACGGTGGCGCGCATTGTAACCCAGGCGAACGGATGAGGGCTGATTGGTATCACATGATCCCGACCGATACCCAAGAGCCTTGCACTGCCTGAGCTGGCCTCATCGCCGGCAAGCCAGCTCCCACAGGGTTCTCCACAGGCCTTATGAGATGCAGGGTCCTGTAGAGATCTCTGTGGGAGCTGGCTTGCCGGCGATGAGGCCAGCGCAGACGCCTGAAAATCAGGCCGGCTGCTGGGTTCTCAGCTTCTCGCTGCGCCCACGCAACCACTCCAGGGTCAGCAGCAACACCACCGAGAAAGCAATCAGCAAGGTCGCCGCCGCAGCAATGGTCGGGCTCAGGTTTTCGCGGATACCACTGAACATCTGCCTCGGCAGGGTTGCCTGCTCCGGCCCGGCCAGGAACAGCGTCACCACCACCTCGTCAAACGACGTCGCAAAGGCGAACAGCGCCCCTGAGATCACCCCGGGTGCAATCAGCGGCAAGGTCACGCGGCGGAAGGTCAACAGCGGCGACGCACCCAGGCTGGCAGCCGCCCGCACCAGGTTGTAGTTGAAACCCTGCAAGGTTGCCGACACGGTAATGATGACAAACGGCACACCCAGCACCGCATGCACCAGAATCAGCGAGGTAAAGCTGTTGCCCATGCCCAGCGGGGCGAAGAACAGGTAGCTGGCCACACCGATGATCACCACCGGCACCACCATCGGTGAAATCACCAGCGCCATCACCAGCGACTTGCCGGGAAAATCACCACGGGTCAGGCCAATGGCTGCCAGGGTGCCGAACACCATGGCCAAGACCGTGGCCGCCGGGGCGACGATGATGCTGTTCTTCAGCGCCCGCATCCACTCGGCCGAGCCGAAGAAGTCCTGGTACCACTGCAGCGAAAAGCCCTGCAGCGGGTACACCAGGAAGCTGCCACTGTTGAACGACAGCGGCACGATCACCAGCACTGGCAAGATGAGGAACAGCAGGATCAGACCGCAAAGAATGCGCAGGCTGTAGAACCAGACCCGCTCCACGGGCGACATGTATGGGCTCAGCATGACAAGGCTCCTCAGCTCAGGCGCAGGCGGCTGGCGCCGACCAGCCAGCTATAGATCAGGTACAACAGCACGGTAGCCAGCAGCAACAGCCCGCCCAGTGCGGTGGCCATGCCCCAGTTGATGCTGGTGTTGGTGTAGAAGGCAACGAAGTAGCTGACCATCTGGTCGTTCGGGCTACCCAGCAGCGCCGGGGTGATGTAGTAGCCGATTGCCAGGATGAACACCAGCAGGCAACCCGCGCCAACACCGGCATAGGTCTGCGGGAAGTACACCCGCCAGAAGCTGGCGAACGGGTGGCAGCCCAGCGAGATCGCGGCACGCATGTAGCTCGGCGAAATGCCCTTCATCACGCTGTACAGCGGCAGGATCATGAATGGCAGCAGAATGTGCACCATGGAGATGTACACACCGGTGCGGTTGAACACCAGTTCCAGCGGCTGATCGATGATGCCCATGGCCATCAGTGCACTGTTGATCAGGCCACCCGATTGCAACAGCACGATCCACGCCGCCACCCGCACCAGGATCGAGGTCCAGAAGGGCAGCAGCACCAGAATCATCAGCAGGTTGCTTTGCCGGGTCGGCAGGTTGGCCAGGAGGTAGGCCAGCGGGTAAGCCAGCACCAGGCAGATGGCGGTAATCACCACACCCATCCACAGGGTGCGGGCAAAGATATCCAGGTAAATGGCCTGGTCCGGGGTGGCCTTGGCCAGCTCGCCCAGGTCGTCGATGCGATGGTCCACCGAAGCCAGCAGGTAGAAGGAGGTCACGGTACTGGTGTTGCGGCGTATCGCCTGCCAATAGGCCGGGTCGCCCCAACGTTCGTCGACGGCCTGCAAAGCGTCTTTATAAGAGGCAGGTTCTGCCTTGAATGGCAGTGCCCGGGCTGTCTTGGTCAACAAGCTGCGGTAGCCGGCCAGTTCCATGTTCAAGCGTTTGGACAGGTCGCCAAGGGTCTGGTTCTTGCGCGACTCGGCCAGGTCCTGGCTCAGCGCCTTGTACACATCCTCGCCCGGCAGGCTCTTGCCATCCCACTGGGTGATGATGTCTACCGTGCGTGGCAGGCCGCCCACCACTTCCGGGTTGCCGACACTCTTGTACAGCAGCGCCGCAATCGGCACCAGGAACACCAGCAGAAGAAACAGCGCCAGCGGCGCGATCAACGCCTGCGCCTTCCAGCGGTTGACCCGCTCGGCGTGTTTCAGGCGCTGCTTGAGACTTGGACCTGCGCCTTCGTTGAGGGGCACTGCAATGGCCATGGCGAACTCCGCGATACGAACTGAAAATGGGGCTGCTGTGCAGCCCATCGCCGGCAAGCCAGCGCCCACAGGAACTGCACCGGCTTCAAGACTTCTGATCCCTGTCCCTTACAGGCACTGCACCGGCTTGGGGGATTACACGTTCCCTGTGGGAGCTGGCTTGCCGGCGATGGGCCGCATGGCGGCCCTGCTTTGCGGTTTGTTACTTCTTCGCCGCCCAGGCGTTGAAGCGTTGCTCCAGCTGCTCGCTGTTGTCGGCCCAGAAGGCCACGTCGATCTGCACCTGATTGGCGATGTTTTCAGGCGTGGTCGGCATGTCCTTCTTCACCTCGTCCGACAGCAGGCTCACGGCCTTGGAATTGGCCGGGCCATAGGCGATGTTCTCGGAGTAGATCTTCTGCTGCTCGGGCTTGACGCTGTAGGCGATGAATTTCTTCGCCTCTTCGACGTTTTTGGCACCTTTAGGAATTGCCCATGCGTCAAAGTCGTAGATGCCGCCGTTCCACACCACCTTGAGGTTGCTCTCTTTCTGCACAGCGGCAATACGGCCGTTGTAGGCAGAGCTCATGACCACGTCGCCTGAAGCCAGGAACTGCGGTGGCTGTGCGCCAGCTTCCCACCACTGGATGCTGGGCTTGAGTTCATCGAGCTTCTTGAACGCGCGGTCTTGGCCTTCCTTGGTCGCCAGCACTTTGTAGACGTCCTTGGGCGCAACGCCATCGGCCATCAATGCGAATTCCATCGTGTATTTGGCGCCCTTGCGCAGGCCACGCTTACCTGGGAACTGCTTGGTGTCCCAGAAATCGGCCCAACTGGTAGGTGCGGTCTTGAGTTTGTCGGCGTTGTAGGCCATGACCGTGGACCAGACGAAGAAGCCAACGCCGCAAGGCTGGATGGCACCCGGTACATAATCGGCCTCGTTGCCGAACAGGGCGGGGTCGAGCTCTTCGAACATGCCCTCATCGCAACCGCGCGCCAGCTCTGGCGACTCAACCTCTACCAGGTTCCACGACACGCTCTTGGTGTCGACCATGGCCTTGACCTTGGCCATTTCGCCGTTGTATTCACCGGCGACGATCTTGCCGTTACCCGCCTTCTCCCATGGCTCGTAGAACGCTTTGACCTGGGCGGCCTTGTTGGCGCCTCCGAACGAGATCACGGTAAGGTCTGCGGCCATGGCCTGGCCAGCGGCGAACAGCCCCAGGGCCAGGGCGGTCAATTTCAACTGCTTGCGCATTCTTATTCTCTCCACAGTACAGGGTTGGTGAAGCAATCCATCAATGGGCTTCGGCAATCGGATCGAGCGCGCGGGCGTGCTCCACCTCCCAGCCCAGCGGTACCACATCGCCCACGGCCAGGGCCGGGTCGAGCTCGGCAATCGGCTGTTTCACGAAGAAATCGGCCTTGCCGCAAACTTCCAGACGCACCCGCACGTGGTCGCCCAGGTAAATGAATTCGGCCACCCGGCCAGAGAAGCGGTTGACGCAGCTCTCGCTGTGGCCATTCAGGCGCACACGCTCCGGGCGGATCGACAGGGTGACCGGCTCGCCGGCCTGGCCGACGTTCACCGCCAGCGCCTCGACCCGCTCGCCACGCGGCAGCTGCACCTGGCAGCGCTTGCCATCGCTGGCCAGCAGGGTGCCGTTGATGCGGTTGTTCTCGCCGATGAAGTTTGCAACGAAGGTATTGCAGGGTTCTTCGTACAGCGTGCGCGGGTCGGCGATCTGCTGGATCTCGCCCTGGTGGAACACCGCCACGCGGTCGGACATGGTCAGCGCTTCGCCCTGATCGTGGGTCACGTACACCACGGTCACACCGAGGCGCTGGTGGATGTGCTTGATCTCCATCTGCATGTGTTCACGCAGTTGCTTGTCCAACGCGCCGAGCGGTTCGTCCATCAGCACCAGTTGCGGCTCGAACACCAGCGCACGGGCCAAGGCCACCCGCTGCTGCTGGCCACCGGAAAGCTGGCCGGGGTAGCGCTTGGCGAAAGCATCAAGCTGGACCATGTTCAGCACGCGTTTGACCCGCTCGCTGACGTCGGTCTTGCTCAGGTTGCGTACGGTCAGCGGAAAGGCCAGGTTCTCGGCCACGGTCATGTGCGGGAACAGCGCGTAGTTCTGGAACACCATGCCGATGTCGCGCTTGTGCGGCGGCACGTTGTTGATCGAGCGCCCGGCCAGCTGGATTTCACCGGCGGTAGGGGTTTCGAAGCCGGCCAGCATCATAAGGCTGGTGGTCTTGCCGGAGCCGGACGGGCCAAGCAGGGTGAGGAACTCGCCCTTGCGGATGTCCAGGTTGAGGTCTTTGACGATCAGCGACTCGCCGTCGTAGCTCTTCTGCACACCACGGAAGCTGACCAGCGTTTCGCTGGTTGCAGCGTTCGACTTCGCCTCGCTCATGCCTGCACCTTCTTGTTGGATGACTGCGTAGGCCAAAGCGTAGAAGAGGCGCAAGCGCCCGGAAATCGGGGGCACTGAGAGAATGCCATCATCCGGATGGAAGATTTGTTGTAGGGATTGCCCTACAAAGATGGCGGGATTGGAATGCCCTTGCGAGCCAACCACTAAACCTGTGGGAGCGGGCATGCTCGCGAAGAGGCCGGCTCAGCCATAGAGATCAGCAGGCCAGGCCCTTTCGCGGGCATGCCCGCTCCCACGGAGGGTTCGGCAAGCTTCGGGCACGGGGATGTCGCAATCAGACCAGCTTGTGTTCCATGGCGTACTTCACCAACTCCGCCAGCGAGTTCACTTTCAGCTTTTGCATCAAGCGCGCCTTGTGGGTGCTGATGGTCTTGCTCGACAGCGCCAGCTGCTGGGCAATGTCGTTGACGTTGGCCCCTTGGGCCAGGCGCTCGAACACCGAGAACTCCCGCTCCGACAACAGCGTGTGCAATGGTCGGGACTCGGTCAGGCCCACTTCGAACACCATGCGGTCGGCCAGCGACGGGTCGATGTAACGCCCACCCCCCGCTACCCGGCGAATTGCAGTCAGTAGCAGCGCCGGGTCACTGTCCTTGGTGGCATAGCCCGCTGCACCGGCTTTAAGCGCCCGCGCCGCCATCTGGGCCTCGTCGTGCATCGACAGCATCAGGATTGCCGGGGCATCGTGCAATGCACGGATCCGCGGGATCGCCTCCAGGCCGTTCACACCTGGCATCGAGATATCCAGCAGCACCACCTCGCACGGTGTGTAGCGCAGGGTTTCGAGCAGTTGCTCGCCATTCCCGGCCTCCCCTACCACCTGCATGTCCTTGGCCAGGCCAATCAACTGCTTGATGCCTTCACGGACAATGGTGTGGTCTTCGGCCACCAGTACTCGAATCACGATTGCTCTCCTACTCCAACGGAATGGCCACACTCAGGCTGGTGCCTTCGCCTGGTTCACTGTCCAGCACCATGCTGCCCCCCAGCATCAGCACCCGCTCGCGAACACCCACCAGGCCAAATGAAGTGGGCCGGGTCTGCTCGCGGCAAAAGCCTCTGCCATCATCGCTGACCGTCATACGCAGCCGCCCCTCTTCACGCACCAGTTCGATCTCCACGCTGTGCGCCTGAGCGTGACGCATCACGTTCGTCAGCGCCTCCTGCAGGATACGAAACAGGCCGGTGGCCTTGGCATCGCTCAATGCTGGCAGATTATCCGGCACTTGTACCAGGCAGGGTATCTGCGTGCGGGCTTCGAAGCGCCGTGCCTGCCATTCGATGGCCGAAGCAATGCCGGCGTCGAGGATCGGCGGACGCAAGGCAGTGGCAACATCACGTACCAGCTGGAACAGCTGGGCGATCAAGCGCTTCATGCTTGCCAGGCGCTCATTCAGGCCGGCGTCCAACTCGGCAAACGCCAGCTCGCACATCGACACCTCCAGCTTGAGCACAGTCAGCATCTGCCCCAGCTCGTCATGCACTTCCCGGGCGATGCGGGCTTTTTCTTCCTCGCGCACGCTTTCCAGGTGGGCCGACAGCTCGCGCAACTGTTCCTGGGAACGGGCCAGTGCCAGTTCTGCCCGTTTGCCCTGAGTGATGTCCCATACCACACCGTCCCATACCACCTGGCCGTTGGCCAGTCGCCGGGTACTGGCCTTGATGTCCGCCCAGCGTTGTTCACCCTGGCGAGTCAGGATGCGCCCCTGCCAGGACCAGTCCTGGTCGCTGGCCAAGGCCAGGTCCTGGACGCGGTGGTAATCGGCGCGGTCTTCGGGGTGAACCAGGTTGCGCAGGCCCATCTGTGGGTGCTGGATCTCGGCCGGCGCATACCCCACCAGCGCCTCGCTGCCCTCACTGATGTAGGGGAATTCCAGCTCGCCCTCGGCCGGGTCACGCTCCAGGCGAAACACCAGCCCCGGCACGTTGCCGGCAATGCCCTTGAGCCGCGCCTCGCTTTCTCGCAGTGCCGCCAGGGCGCGGTGGCGCTCGGTGACATCGGCAAGGTAGACCACCAGATATTCGGAATCACGAAAGCGCAGAAAGCTCAGGGACAGCTCGACCGGCAACAGGCTGTGGTCGGCCCGCCGGCACTGCGCCTCGAACTGGCCGACACCGCCCTCCCCCGTGCGAGCGCCTTTCCACAACTCCAGCCAACGGTCCATGGTCAGGCTTGGCTCAAAGGCGCTCAGCGGCCGCTCCAGCAGCTCGCCGTCGCCATAACCCAGCATGCGCTCGGCGGCATGGTTGGCGTAGCGTACGTGGCTGTCCCAGTTGACCCAGAGGATGCCCACCGTGCTCTGGTCGATGGCGAACTGGCTCAGGCGCAAGGCCTCTTCACGCACCTGTCGCTCCGCCAGGCTTTCCCGCGTGGCCAGCAGGCTGCGCTCCAGCTGGCGCTGCTGCCGGCGTTGCCACACCAAGGTGGCCAAGGCACACAACAGCAACAAACCGAACAGCAACGCCAGGTTCTGCCAGAAGCCCGGCGACTCACTCAGGCGTGGGTATTTCGGCTGTAGCCAACGTTGGTGCAGCTGCTCCAGCTCTTTCGCCGGCAGCGCCTGCAGGCCACGTTCGAGCACATCGGCCAGCAGCGGCCAGTCGCGTCGCGAGCCGATGCGCAGCAGCTGCGGCAGGCCGATATCGCCGACTACCGCCAGCTCACTGAACTCACTCTCGCGCGACAAGCGGCTGAGCTGGGCTTCATCCAGCACCGCAAAACTGGCCTGGCCACCCACCACCAGTTGCAAGGCCTCGCGCTCGTTGGGCACCCCCTGCAGGTTGAGGTTGCTGTAGTTGCCGCGCAGGTAATCGGCCAGCTGGCTTGGCATGCGCACGGCCACCCGCTGCTCGGCTTCAAGCTTTTCCAGCTCCACCGCCATGGCGCCGGTGCGCGGCCCCACCACCAGCTGCGGCACGCGCATGTACGGGTCGCTGAACAACCATAGGCGCAGGCTGGCCGGCGTCTGGGTAAGGCCAGGGGCGAAGTCGATTTCACCGCTCTGCAGGGCGTGTTCAAGGCTGGCCTGGTCGTTGAAGTTGCGCCAGGTGAGGTCCAGGTGCAGTGCCTGCGCCAGGCTGTTCACCAGTTCTACGTTGGCCCCGTACAGTTGCTGCAGGCGCCGGTCGAACTGGGCGTAGGGTGCCTGCAGCACCAGGCCGACGCGCACGTTGCGGTGCGCATCCAGCCACTGCTGCTGCGCAGGCTCCAGCGTAACGGTGGGCACCGCCTCGGGCCTGGCCAATGCAATCAAGGGCAGCCACAAGCAGCCGATAACCAACAGGCGACGTACTCGCTTCATCTAAACGCTCGTCTTGGCAAAGGCGGCCATGCAGCATGGCCGTCACGGGCAAATACTATTAGGCTGCCGGTATCATTCTGGCCCTGGGTTGACTCATGTCCACACTTTATCGCACGACGCTGGCAATGTGCTGCCTGGCCTCGATCCTTCCACTCGGCGCCTTGGCCGCCGATGCCGAAAAAACCACTACCACCGAGGCTCCAGCCGCCGAAGCCCCGCGCCCGCCCCTGCTGGAGCGCAGCCAGGAAGATGCCCAGGCGCTGGAGCGGCTGGTGCCAAAGGCTGAGCAGCAGACCCTGCAGGCCGGTGCCGACAGCTTTCTGGCCCTGTGGAAACCGGCTAACGACAACGACCCGCAAGGGGCCGTCATCATCATCCCAGGTGCAGGCGAGACCGCCGACTGGCCCAATGCGGTCGGCCCGCTGCGGCAGAAATTCCCTGATGTCGGCTGGCACAGCCTGAGCGTCAGCCTGCCCGACCTGCTCGCCGACAGCCCGCAAGCGCGGGTCGAGGCCACCCCGCCTGCCGAGCCTGCGAAAGACCAAGGCGAAAGCGCCCCGGCCAAGGACGTGCCGGCCGATGCCAATGCCAACGTCGCCCAGGCCACGGCGGCCGATGCCGATGCGGCAGAAAGCACTGACGCCGAACAGGCCAGCGAGCAGGCGGACCCTGCAGATGCCGAGCGTATCTTCGCCCGCCTGGATGCCGCCGTGGCGTACGCCCAGCAACACAACGCTCGCAGCATCGTGCTGATCGGCCATGGTAGCGGTGCGTATTGGGCGGCCCGCTATCTGAGTGAGAAGCAGCCACCCCAGGTACAAAAACTGGTGATGGTGGCCGCACAGACACCGGCGCGGGTTGAGCATGACCTGGAAAGCCTGGCGCCGACCTTGAAGGTGCCGACGGCCGATATCTATTACGTCACCCGCAGCAGCGACCGCAACGCGGCCGCGCAGCGTCTGCAAGCCAGCAAGCGGCAGAAGGACAGCCAGTACCGGCAGTTGTCGTTGATTGCCATGCCGGGGAACAAGGCTGCGGAACAGGAGCAGTTGTTCCGCCGGGTGCGGGGGTGGATGAGCCCGCAGGGTTGAGCTGAAACCGATGGGGTGCCGTGCACCCCCATCGCGACACAAGGCCGTTCCCACAAGTACTGCGCCCCCTCGGGCTTTGCGCGAACTTGTGGGAGCGGCCTTGTGTCGCGATGGGCCGCACAGCGGCCCCATTTTCACAGGCCCCGGCGCTTACGGATCATGGCGTAGGCCTGATGCAACTCACGGGTACGCTCGGTCGCCTCACGCACCTGCACCTCGCTGGCACCGGTACCCGCCAGCTTGTCCGGGTGATGCCGGCTGACCAGCCGGCGATACGCCTGCTTGACCTTGTCCACATCCGTGTCCGCCTCAACTGCCAGCAAGCGCAACGCTGCGGCATAGGTCATGGCTACCCCTTCCGTTCCGGCTACCTTGCGCGGCTCGTACTCCAGCGACATCGCCTGCACCTGGCGCCGGCTGAGGCCCAGCTTCTGCCCCCAATCCAGCAGCAACTCACGTTCCTTGTTGCCCATCTTGCCGTCGGCCCAGACCATGCGCCAACACGCACGCAGGGTGCCTTCAGCCGCATGCGGCTGCTGGCGAATGCGGCGCAAATGGCTGCCCAGCCGGTCCTTGCCTGCCTTGCCGCGATTGAACGCGGCTATCGCGCGTAGCCGGGCCGCTTCGGCCAGGTCCAGGCGCACCATTTCTTGGCGCGCCTGCCGGATATGCTGCTCGACCACCCGGCCATCGCACTTGGCCAGGCGCCCGAGCATCACGAACAGCAGCTCGTCGTCGCGCAACGCCGAGCGACCGCCCAGGCGTTCGCGCATGTCTTCCCAGCCTTGCAAGCGCAGGCGGCGGTCCATGGCTTGCCCTAACAGCCCCCCGAGCAAGGCCCCCGGAATGCTGGCAACAGCAAAACCGGCACCCATTCCAATCACCGTGCCTGGCCACCACATGTCAGGCGCGCTCGCCAATCAAACGCTCAGCCTCGGCCAGGCGCTCAGGCGTGCCAACATCTACCCAGTGTCCACGGTAGTGCTCGCCAGTGACCTTGCCCTGCGCCATGGCCTGACGCAGCAGCGGCGCCAGCTTGAAGGCACCCGGCCGACAACCGTCGAAGAGCGCCGGGTGCAGCACCGAAAGGCCACTGAAGGTCAGCGTGCCCGGTGCGGCATCACCATCGACAACCTGCTCGCCTACCAGGCAGAAGTCACCGCGCCCGTGATGGCCAGGGTTGTCGACCAGTACCAGGTGAGCAAGGCCTCGCAAGGGGGCCTGCAGGCCTTTGAAGTCGTAGTCGCTCCAGACATCGCCGTTAACCAGCAGGAACGGCGCGTCACCCAGCAATGGCAAGGCCTTGAAGATGCCGCCACCGGTTTCCAGCGGCTCGCCCTCGGGTGAATAACGGACACTCAACCCGAAGCGGCTGCCATCGCCCAGGTGGTCTTCGATCTGCTGGCCGAGCCAGGCATGGTTGATCACCACCTCGGTAACGCCCGCCGCGGCCAGGGCGTGCAGGTGGTACTCGATCAGCGGCTGGCCGGCGACCGGGATCAGCGGTTTGGGGGTATGCAGGGTCAACGGGCGCATGCGCTCGCCTTTGCCCGCTGCCAGGATCATTGCCTTCATGCACGCGCTCCGGCCTGCAACTCGGCAATCAGCTCACCCAGCTCCGCCAATTCGGGCCGGCGGCCGATCACTTCTTCTATATAGGCGAAGAAACGCGGCACGTCGCCCAGGTAGCGTGGCTTGCCATCACGGTGGCAAATGCGGGCGAAAATGCCGATGACCTTCAGGTGGCGCTGCACCCCCATCAGGTCGCTGGCACGCTGGAATGCTTCAAAGTCACCCTGCACCGGTATGCCGGCTGCCTTCGCCCGCTGCCAGTAGTCTCGCAGCCAGCCTTCGACCCGTGCTTGCGGCCAGCTGAGGAAGGCGTCCTTGAACAGGCAGGTGATGTCGTAGGTGACGGGGCCGTACACCGCGTCCTGGAAGTCCAGTACACCGGGGTTGGGGGTGCTTTGCATCAGGTTGCGCGGCATGTAGTCGCGGTGCACCAGCACTTGGGGCTGGGCCAGGGCGCTGTCGATCAGCAACTGGCTGACGCGCTGCCAGGTGGCTTTCTGTGCTTCGCTCAAAGCTACGCCAAGCTCCCGCCCCACGTACCACTCGGGGAACAGCTCGACTTCACGGCGCAGCAGGGCATCGTCGTAGCTGGGCAGCGGCGCGCCCATTGGCAGGCGCTGGAAGGCAAGCAAGGCCACGATGGCATCGGCGAACAATCCGTCGGCGTTGTCGGCATTGATAATGTCGAGGTATGTCTCGGTACCCAGATCGCCAAGCAGCAGGAAGCCGCGCTCCAGGTCCTGGGCATGGATCAGCGGCACATGTACACCAGCGGTGGCCAGCAGGTGATCGATGGCGACGAACGGTCGGCAGTTTTCCTGCGGCGGGGGTGCATCCATGACCACGAAGCTATGGCCCGCGCCCTGCCAACGGAAGTAGCGGCGGAAGCTGGCGTCACTGCTGGCGGCGGTCAGGCTGCCTGCAGGCACTTCGCCCCAGGCGTTGTTCCGGAAAAGATCATTGAGCTGCTCATCGAGCCAGACCGTCAGTTGTTGCAGGCGTACATCGTGTTCAGGCATTACAAGGGTCTCCGACGGCCCTAGCCGTCAAGCGGGTCATGCTTTATTATCCAGCATCTTTTTCAGACCATCGAGAGGCGTGCGGCCCCACACGCGGGCAGATGGCACGCAGGAAGCCCGGACTAATAAGATGGCATTGAAATCCCCCGCGTTTCGTAGAAAGTTTCCGTTGCTGGTAACCGGCGGTCTGCTGGCCCTGCAACCTCTGGCCACCTCATATGCAGTGGCAGCCGAACAATTCGACTGCCAAGTGTCCGCCTCCGGTGGTTGGGACTGCAAGCCCAAAGCGCCAGTCAACAACCTGCCACCGCGCCCGGTGCACGAGGGTGCGGCCGTCAGCTCCGGCACAGAAGCCGCGAGCGAAGCCGACACCGCAGACCGGCCGATGCTGGTCACCGAGGCCAAAGGCCGCGGCCTGAAGTCGCGCAGCGAAGACTACAGCCACCTGGACTGGGTACCGCGTGAAAAGCTCACCGCCGCGCAGCTGGCCGAAACCGGCCCGTACTGCGGTGGCGCGTATGTCGAGCCAACCCGCCCGGGCATGGCTGATACCACGCCGAAGGACGAGTCGCCGACCTACATCAACGCCAAGGTGTCCAAGTACCAGCAGGAGCAGCAGATTGCTACCCTCGCCGGTGACGTGGTGATGCGCCAGGGCAGCATGCAGGCCGAAGCCGACGAGGCAAACCTCTACCAGACCGAAAACCGTGGCGAGCTCAAGGGTAACGTCAAGATTCGTGACAACGGTTCGCTGGTGGTCGGTGACCAGGCACAGATCCAGCTCGACACCGGCGAAGCCCAGGTCGACAACGCCGAATACGTGATGCACAAGTCGCACATCCGCGGCAGTGCGCTGTATGCCAAGCGTGGTGAAAACGCCATCATCCGCCTCAAGGACGGTACGTACACCACCTGCGAACCGGGCAGCAACGCCTGGCAGCTGAAGGGCAACAACATCACCCTGAACCCGGCCACCGGTTTCGGTACCGCGACCAACGTTACGCTGCGGGTCAAGGATTTCCCGGTGTTCTATACACCGTACATCTACTTCCCGATCGACGACCGTCGCCAGTCCGGCTTCTTGCCGCCATCGTTCAGCAGCAGCAGCGACACCGGCTTCATGCTGGTCACGCCGTACTATTTCAACCTGGCGCCTAACTACGACGCCACGTTGTACCCGCGTTACATGACCAAACGCGGCTTGCTGATGGAAGGCGAGTTCCGCTACCTGACACCTTCGAGCGAAGGCCAGTTCGGCGGCGCCTACCTGAACGACAAAGACGACGACCGCAAAGACCAGACTGACTACAAAGAACAGCGCTGGATGGTCAACTGGCAGCACAAAGGCGGTTTGGACGAGCGCCTGATGACCGAGGTGAACTACACCGACATCAGCGACCCGTTCTACTTCCAGGACCTGGAATCCGACCAGATCGGCGTTGAAAGCAAGGACTTCCTTGACCAGCAAGGTGCGTTGACCTACCGCGGCGACAGCTACACCGCGCGGTTGAACGTGCACGCCTACGAGGCGGCGACCATTTCGCAGATCACGCCTTATGATCGCCTGCCGCAGATTACCTTCAATGGTGTACTGCCCTATCAGCCGGGTGGGTTGAACTTTGCTTATGAAACCGAGGCGGCACGCTTCGAACGTGACTTGAAGAATGACTTCGTTCGAGACAAAGATGGCAACCCGGATTTCTCTGCCGGGGCAGCCGGTCGCCGGCTTGACGAAAACATCCAGGGTATTGAACGTGCCAACGGAACACGTCTGAACGTCGCGCCGTCCATCAGCTACCCGATGACAGCCAGCTACGGTTTCATCACACCCAAGCTGAAGTATGCCTATACCCAGTACGACCTCGACCTGGACAGCAAAGGCAAAGCAGATGCAATCGCCTTGCAGAACGCGAACCCAAGCGCCTACGGCAGCTATGACAGCTCCGTGAATCGCGATGTACCGATCTTTAGCGTGGACAGCGGACTGTACTTCGACCGCAACACGTCGCTGTTCGGTACCAATTACAAGCAGACCCTCGAGCCGCGCCTGTACTACCTCAACGTCCCGTACAAGGACCAGAAGGACATTCCGCTGTTCGATACGGGCGAAACCCTGTTCAGCTACGACTCGCTGTTCCGGGACAACCGCTTCAGTGGCACCGACCGCATCGGCGACGAGAACAAGCTGTCGCTGGGTGTGACCACCCGCTGGATCGAAGACAACGGCTTCGAGCGCCAGAACTTCAGCATTGGCCAGGCTTACTACTTCAAGGACCGCAAGGTCCAGTTGCCTGGGATCGACTACCGCACCCGCAAAGATTCGCAGTCTGACGTGTCGCCGTATGCACTGGTGTACAACTACTACTTCAACCGCGACTGGCGCTTCAATTCGGACTTCAACTGGGACCCGGACAGCCGCAGCACCCGCTCGGGCAGCGCGATGTTCCACTACCAGCCTGAAGACAACCCGAACAAGGTGGTCAACCTCGGCTATCGCTACCGTAATGACACCATTGCCTTCGACTCGACCACAGGTACCTGGAAAGTGGGTGGCGGTGACTACGGCACCCCGGGCGATCCGAACTACATCAAGGACTACTACAAGATCCAGCAGCATGACTTCTCGGTCATCTGGCCGATCGTTCCGCAGTGGAGCGTCATCGCCCGCTGGCAGCATGACTACAACCGCAACCGCACCCTGGAAGCCATGGGTGGTTTCGAGTACGACAACTGCTGCTGGAAGCTGCGCCTGATCAACCGTTACTGGATCGATTACGACGACTTCAGCCAGGCGCTTCCGCAGAACGAAAAAGGCGACCACGGCATCTTCCTTCAGATCGTTCTGAAAGGCCTCGGTGGCGTAGTGGGCAACAAGGTCGAATCTTTCCTCGACCAAGGCATTCAAGGTTACCGTGAACGTGAAGACCAAGCTTATTGATCGTCTGCGCCCAGTGTTGCTGGGCGCCGCTTTGCTGAGTGGCGCGGTGCATGCCGCGGTACAACCTCTTGATCGCGTGGTGGCCATCGTCGACAACGACGTGGTCATGCAAAGCCAGCTGGACCAACGCGTCCATGAGGTACAGCAAACCATCGCCAAGCGCGGCGGCGGCGTGCCGCCGACCAGCGCTCTTGAACAGCAGGTACTGGAACGCCTGATCGTCGAAAACCTGCAGCTGCAGATCGGCGAGCGCTCTGGCATCCGCATTACCGACGAAGAGCTGAACCAGGCCATCAGCACCATTGCCCAGCGCAATGGCATGTCGCTGGACCAGTTCCGCGCCGCCCTGGCCCGTGACGGCCTGTCGTTCGATGACGCTCGCGAGCAGGTCAAGCGCGAGATGATCATCAGCCGCGTGCGTCAGCGCCGTGTGGCCGAACGCATTCAGGTGTCGGAGCAGGAAGTGAAAAACTTCCTCAATTCCGACATGGGCAAGATGCAGATGTCGGAAGAGTACCGCCTGGCCAACATCCTCATCCCGACCCCGGAAGCCGCCAGCTCGGATGATATCCAGAAGGCAGCGCGCAAGGTGGGTGACGTGTACCAGCAGCTGCGCCAGGGCGCCGACTTCGGCCAGATGGCGATTGCCAACTCCGCCAGCGAAAACGCCCTGGAAGGCGGCGAGATGGGCTGGCGTAAAGCCGGCCAGCTGCCACCCGACTTCGCCAAGATGCTCAGCAGCATGCCGGTCGGTGAAATTACCCAGCCTATTCGCATCCCTAACGGCTTCATCATCCTCAAGCTCGAGGAGAAGCGCGGCGGGAGCGAGAACGTGCTGCGTGACGAAGTGCATGTACGCCACATCCTGATCAAGCCAAGCGAAATCCGCAGCGAAGCGGCCACCGAGCAACTGGCCGAGCGCCTGTACGACCGCATCAAGAACGGCGAAGACTTCGGCGAGCTGGCGAAAAGCTTCTCGGAAGACCCGGGTTCGGCGCTCAACGGCGGCGACCTCAACTGGGTAGACCCGAACAGCCTGGTACCGGAATTCCGCGAACAGATGGCCAACGCCCAGCAAGGCGTGGTCACCAAACCGTTCAAGACCCAGTACGGCTGGCACGTTCTGGAAGTGCTGGGCCGCCGCGCCACCGACAGCACCGAACAGGCACGTGAGCAACAGGCCCAGAGCGTCCTGCGCAACCGCAAGTACGACGAAGAGCTGCAAACCTGGCTGCGCCAGATTCGCGACGAAGCCTACGTTGAAATCAAGCTGCCTGGCGCTGACCAGGCCGCCCAGTGAAGCCCCTGCGCTTCGCCGTCACCCCCGGCGAGCCGGCCGGCATAGGCCCTGACCTATGCCTGCTGCTTGCCGCAGACGCCCAGCCCCACCCCCTGATCGCCATCACCAGCCGTGACCTGCTCGCCGAGCGGGCCACGCAGCTGGGGCTGGCTGTCAGCCTGCTGCCAGTCGTCCCGGGTCAATGGCCCGACCGACCGGCACCGGCGGGCAGCCTGTACGTGTGGGATACCCCTCTCGCCGCCCCGGTGGTGCCAGGCCAGCTCGACAAAGCCAACGCGGCGTTCGTGCTGGAAACCCTGTCCCGCGCCGGGCAAGGCTGCCTGGATGGGCATTTTGCCGGGATGATCACCGCCCCTGTGCACAAGGGCGTGATAAACGAAAGCGGTATTGCCTTCTCAGGGCATACCGAATTCCTTGCCGAGCTGACCCACACCGCGCAGGTGGTAATGATGCTGGCCACCCGCGGCCTGCGCGTGGCCCTGGTGACCACCCACCTGCCGCTGCGTGATATTGCCGACGCCATCACTGCCGAGCGCGTCGAACGTGTAACCCGTATCCTGCATGCCGACATGCGCGACAAGTTCGGCATTGCCAACCCGCGCATACTGGTATGTGGCCTTAACCCGCACGCGGGCGAGGGCGGCCACCTGGGCCGCGAGGAAATCGACATCATCGAGCCGACCCTGGCCCGCCTGCGCACCGAAGGCATGGACCTGCGCGGGCCGCTGCCGGCCGATACCCTGTTTACCCCCAAATATCTGGAGCACTGCGACGCGGTGCTGGCGATGTACCACGACCAAGGCCTGCCTGTACTCAAGTACAAAGGCTTCGGCGCTGCAGTCAACGTGACCCTGGGCCTGCCGATCATCCGTACGTCGGTCGACCACGGCACCGCCCTGGACCTCGCCGGCACCGGCAACGTCGACACCGGCAGCCTGCGCGTCGCGCTGGAAACCGCCTACCAGATGGCCGAGAACCGACCATGAACGAGCAATACCAACACCGGGCGCGCAAGCGCTTCGGCCAGAACTTCCTGCACGACGCCGGCATCATCGACCGCATCCTGCGTGCCATCAATGCCAAGGCTGGCGAACACCTGCTGGAAATCGGCCCAGGCCAGGGCGCCCTGACCGAAGGCCTGCTGGGCAGCGGTGCACAACTGGACGTGGTGGAGCTGGACAAGGACCTGGTGCCGATCCTGCAGCACAAGTTCGCTGGCCGCACTAACTTCCGCCTGCACCAGGGCGACGCCCTGAAGTTCGACTTCAACCAGTTGGGCGTACCGCCGCGCAGCCTCAAGGTGGTAGGCAACCTGCCCTACAACATTTCCACCCCACTGATCTTCCACCTGCTCAGCCATGCCGGGCTGATCCGCGACATGCACTTCATGCTGCAAAAGGAAGTGGTCGAGCGCATGGCCGCAGGCCCAGGCGGTGGTGACTGGGGGCGCTTGTCGATCATGGTGCAGTACCACTGCCGCGTCGAGCACCTGTTCAACGTGGGCCCTGGTGCCTTCAACCCGCCGCCAAAAGTGGACTCGGCCATCGTGCGCCTGGTGCCGCACGAGGTGCTGCCGTTCCCGGCCAAGGACCACCTGCTGCTGGAGCGCGTCGTTCGCGAAGCGTTCAACCAGCGTCGCAAGACACTGCGCAACACCCTCAAAGGCCTGCTCGACAGCGCGGCCATCGAGGCAGCCGGCGTGGATGGCAGCTTGCGTCCCGAACAGCTGGACCTGGCGGCCTTTGTGCGCCTGGCTGACCAGTTGGCTGATCAGCAAGCCTGATATCGCTTGTACCGGCCTCTTCGCGGGTAAACCCGCTCCCACAGGTACGCCACAGCCTTCGAATACTGTGCAATTCCTGTGGGAGCGGGTTCTCCCGCGAAGAGGCCGGCGCTGACAACAAAGACCACAAGCCCCACACCGCTGGCCCTCCCCCCTCCCAATGGCCTAGACTGCATTATTGCGTCAGCTCGCCCAAGGCCCTTGCATGTCCGACCCCCGCTATCAAATCGACGTCAACGTCGTGACTCGCTACCTGAAAGAACAATCCGACCCGGAAAACAGTCGTTTCGCTTTCGCCTACACCATCACCGTCCAGAACAAAGGCTCGCTGAAAGCCAAGCTGCTGTCACGCCACTGGCTGATCACCAATGGTGACGGCGAGGTCGAGGAAGTACGGGGTTCAGGCGTGGTGGGCCAACAGCCCAACATCGACCCGGGCCAGAGCCATACTTACAGCAGCGGTGCGGTGATCACCACCCGGGTGGGCACCATGCAAGGCAGTTATCAGATGTTCGCCGAAGACGGTAAGCGCTTCGACGCCGAGATCGCCCCCTTCCGCCTCGCAGTGCCCGGGGCGCTGCACTGATGGCAACCTACGCCGTCGGTGATCTGCAGGGCTGCCTGCAGCCCCTCAAGTGCCTGCTGGAACGTGTCAGTTTCAACCCGGCCGTTGACCGCCTGTGGCTGGTCGGTGACCTGGTCAACCGCGGCCCCGAATCACTGGAAACCCTGCGTTTTCTGTATTCGATACGCCAGTCGCTGGTGTGCGTGCTCGGCAACCATGACCTGCACCTGCTGGCCGCCTGGTACAACGTCGAGCGCCTGAAGAAAAGCGACACGCTGCGCGAGATCATCGAAGCACCGGATGCCGACCAGCTGTTCCACTGGCTGCGCCAGCAAAAACTGCTGCATTACGACGAGGCAAGGGGTATCGCCATGTCGCACGCCGGCATCCCGCCGCAGTGGACGCTCGGCCAGGCCCTTGGTCTTGCGGCTGAGGTGGAAGAAGTATTGCGCGACGACGGCCGCCTGAAGCTATACCTCGACGGCATGTACGGCAACGAGCCGAACAAGTGGAGCAAGAACCTCTCCGGCATCGAACGCCTGCGGGTCATTACCAATTACTTCACGCGCATGCGCTTCTGCACCGCCGAGGGGAAACTTGACCTCAAGAGCAAGGAAGGCCTGGGCACCGCGCCCAAGGGCTACAAGCCCTGGTTTGCCCACAAGGACCGCCGCTCGCGGCATGTGAAGATCATTTTCGGCCACTGGGCTGCCCTCGAAGGCCGGGTCAACGAGCCAGGCGTCATCGCCCTGGACACCGGCTGCGTGTGGGGCGGCGCCATGACCTTGTACAACGTCGACAGCGGCGAATACCACCGTTGTGACTGCGCCGACGACGGCACCCTGCGCCAGCCGGCACAACCCACTACACTCAACGACCACACCCGAAGGAAGTAGTACCCATGAGCGAATTCAAGCGCATCCCTCCCGAGCAGGCCTTGGAGCTTCGCAAGCAAGAAGGTGCGGTCGTCGTCGACATTCGCGACTCCCAAGCCTTCGCCGCCGGTCATATCACCGGTGCCCGGCACCTGGATAACCATTCGGTTGCCGATTTCATCCGCAACGCCGACCTCGATGCACCTACCCTGGTGGTCTGCTATCACGGCAATTCCAGCCAGAGCGCTGCCGCCTACCTGGTCGGCCAGGGCTTTTCCGACGTGTACAGCGTGGACGGCGGCTTTGAACTGTGGCGCGCCACCTACCCGGCCGAGACCGCCCAAGGCACCGCCGAATAAAAATTTTCATTTCTACTGCAGCCCGCGCCCTGTGCGGGCTTGCGGCTTATCTGACGAACGGTAGTTCGCAACTTCTCCGCCCCTCCCCCTTGAACTTGCCGATAACCAACTATTCTTAAGCGCAGGCCATCCAGAAAAAGGGGAGAGCCGGTACACCGGCGTGCGGGTCATCGGTAGCGTTACAGGGTGTTCTGGGGGGTATACAGCAGCCGGCAAAACCGGTTGCATGCCAGCATCAGCTGACTGATCCGGCGTCGTCTCCACGTATCGAGCGAGGTGACGTCATGAGTATTTTTAGCCACTTCCAACAACGTTTCGAGTCCACGCGCCAGGAAGAACTCTCGCTGCAGGAGTACCTCGAGCTGTGCAAAGAGGATCGCAGTGCCTACGCATCGGCGGCCGAACGGCTGTTGCTGGCCATCGGTGAGCCAGAGCTGATCGACACCTCTACCAACTCCAGGCTGTCGCGCATCTTCTCCAACAAGGTTATCCGCCGCTATCCGGCCTTTGCCGACTTCCATGGCATGGAAGAGTGCATCGACCAGATCGTGTCTTATTTCCGCCACGCCGCCCAAGGCCTGGAAGAAAAGAAACAAATCCTCTATCTGCTGGGCCCGGTGGGCGGCGGTAAATCGTCGCTGGCCGAAAAACTCAAGCAGCTGATGGAAAAGGTACCGTTCTATGCCATCAAGGGCTCGCCGGTATTCGAGTCGCCCCTGGGGCTGTTCAACGCTACCGAAGACGGGGCCATCCTCGAGGAAGAGTACGGCATCTCGCGGCGCTACCTGAACACCATCATGTCGCCCTGGGCCACCAAACGCCTGCAGGAGTTCGGCGGCGACATCAGCAAGTTCAAAGTGGTCAAGCTGTACCCGTCGATCCTCAACCAGATCGCCATCGCCAAGACCGAGCCGGGCGACGAGAACAACCAGGACATTTCCGCCCTGGTCGGCAAGGTCGATATTCGCAAGCTTGAGGAATTCCCGCAGAACGACGCCGATGCCTACAGCTATTCGGGCGCGCTGTGCCGGGCCAACCAGGGCCTGATGGAATTCGTCGAGATGTTCAAGGCCCCGATCAAGGTCCTGCACCCACTGCTCACGGCCACCCAGGAAGGTAACTACAACAGTACCGAGGGGCTGGGTGCCATTCCGTACACCGGCATCCTGTTGGCCCACTCCAACGAATCGGAGTGGCACACCTTCCGCAACAACAAGAACAACGAGGCGTTCATCGACCGGATCTACATCGTCAAGGTGCCGTACTGCCTGCGCGTCAGCGATGAGATCAAGATCTACGACAAGTTGCTGATCAACAGCTCGCTGGCCAAGGCCCACTGCGCGCCAGACACCCTCAAGATGCTCGCCCAGTTCACGGTACTTTCGCGCCTCAAGGAGCCAGAGAACTCCAACATCTACTCGAAGATGCGCGTCTACGACGGCGAGAACCTCAAGGACACCGACCCCAAGGCCAAGTCGATCCAGGAGTACCGGGACTCGGCAGGCGTCGACGAGGGCATGAACGGCCTGTCGACCCGCTTCGCCTTCAAGATCCTTTCCAAAGTCTTCAACTTCGACCCACACGAAATTGCGGCCAACCCGGTTCACCTGCTGTATGTGCTTGAACAGCAGATCGAACAGGAACAGTTCCCTGCCGAAGTGCGCGAACGCTACCTGCGCTACCTGAAGGAGTACCTGGCACCGCGCTATATCGAATTTATCGGCAAGGAAATCCAGACCGCCTACCTGGAGTCCTACAGCGAATACGGCCAGAACATTTTCGACCGCTACGTGCTGTACGCCGACTTCTGGATCCAGGACCAGGAGTACCGCGATCCGGAGACCGGCGAAATCCTCAACCGCATCGCCCTCAACGAAGAGCTGGAGAAGATCGAGAAACCGGCCGGTATCAGCAACCCGAAAGATTTCCGCAACGAAATCGTCAACTTCGTGCTGCGTGCCCGTGCCAACAACAACGGGAAGAACCCGAGCTGGCTGAGCTATGAAAAGCTGCGGGTGGTGATCGAGAAGAAAATGTTCTCCAACACCGAAGACCTGCTGCCGGTCATCAGCTTCAACGCCAAGGCCAGCAAGGAAGACCAACAGAAACACAACGACTTCGTCACGCGCATGGTGGAGCGTGGCTACACCGACAAACAGGTTCGCCTGCTGTCGGAATGGTACCTGCGGGTCAGGAAATCGCAATAAAGCGGCAAGCTTCTAGCCGCAAGCTGCAAGCTGCCCGGCGTCGGCGCTTCTGTCTACGCCACAGCTTGCAGCCGCGGTGGCTGCTCTTTCTTGCAGCTTGAAGCTCGTGGCTTGCAGCTGCATCCAGTCACCGGAGGGACCATGAGCTACGTTATAGACCGACGCCTGAACGGCAAGAACAAGAGCACGGTCAACCGCCAGCGCTTCCTGCGGCGGTACCGTGAACACATCAAGAAAGCCGTCGAAGAGGCGGTAAGCCGCCGTTCCATCATGGACATGGAACATGGCGAGCAGATCAGCATTCCGGGCCGCGACATCGACGAACCCGTGCTCCACCACGGTCGTGGGGGTAAACAGACCGTTGTGCACCCCGGCAACAAGGAATTCACTGCCGGCGAACATATCCCCAGGCCCCAAGGTGGCGGCGGGGGTGGCGGCGGCCGCGGCAAGGCGGGCAACTCCGGCGACGGCATGGATGACTTCGTCTTCCAGATCACCCAGGAAGAGTTTCTCGAGTTCATGTTCGAGGATCTCGAACTGCCCAACCTGGTCAAACGTCACCTGACCGGCACCGACACCTTCAAGACCGTACGCGCAGGTATAGCCAACGAGGGCAATCCGTCACGCATCAACATCGTGCGCACCCTGCGCTCGGCGCATGCCCGGCGTATTGCCCTGACCGGCAGCAGCCGCGCACTGTTGCGCGAAGCACAAAAGGAACTCGACCGCCTGCGGGTCGAGGAGCCGGACAACTTCACCGATATCCAGGAAATCGAACAGGAAATCGAGCGCCTGAAGGCACGCATTAACCGCCTGCCCTTCCTCGACACCTTCGATCTCAAATACAACCTGCTGGTCAAGCAGCCCAACCCCAGTTCCAAGGCGGTGATGTTCTGCCTGATGGACGTCTCCGGCTCCATGACCCAGGCCACCAAGGACATCGCCAAGCGCTTCTTCATCCTCCTGTACCTGTTCCTCAAGCGTAACTACGACCGCATCGAAGTGGTGTTCATCCGCCACCACACCAGCGCCCGGGAAGTCGACGAGGAAGAGTTCTTCTACTCACGGGAAACCGGCGGCACCATCGTCTCCAGCGCGCTCAAGCTGATGCAGGAGATCATGGCCGAACGCTACCCGGCCAGCGACTGGAACATCTACGCCGCCCAAGCGTCGGACGGCGACAACTGGAATGACGACTCGCCAATCTGCCGCGACATCCTCTCCAAGCAGATCATGCCGCACGTGCAGTACTACACTTACGTCGAGATCACTCCCCGTGAGCACCAGGCGCTGTGGTATGAATACGAGCGCATCGGCGAAGCATTCCCCGACACGTTCGCCCAGCAGCAGTTGGTATCGGCCGGCGACATCTACCCGGTCTTCCGTGAACTCTTTCAGCGCAGGTTAGCCACATGACCGCCAGAGCACAGAGACGCCAACCCATTTCCACCGGGTCCGAGTGGACGTTCGAGCTGATCCAGACCTACGACCGGGAAATCAGCCGCCTGGCCGAACGTTACGCCCTGGACACTTACCCCAACCAGATCGAGGTCATCACGGCCGAGCAGATGATGGACGCCTATGCCTCGGTCGGGATGCCGCTGGGTTACCACCACTGGTCCTACGGCAAGCAGTTCCTCAGCACAGAGAAGTCCTACAGCCGAGGCCAGATGGGCCTCGCCTACGAGATCGTGATCAACTCCGACCCGTGCATCGCGTACCTGATGGAAGAAAACACCATGTGCATGCAGGCACTGGTGATTGCCCACGCCTGCTACGGCCACAACAGCTTTTTCAAAGGCAACTACCTGTTCCGCACCTGGACCGACGCCAGCTCGATCATCGACTACCTGGTGTTTGCCAAGCAGTACATCGCCCAGTGCGAAGAGCGCCACGGCATCGACGCTGTGGAAGACCTGATCGACTCCTGCCATGCCCTGATGAACTATGGCGTGGACCGCTACAAGCGGCCCTACCCTATCTCCGCAGAAGAGGAACGGCGCCGACAGAAAGAACGCGAGGAGCACCTGCAGCGCCAGATCAACGACCTGTGGCGCACCATCCCGAAAAGCGCCGAGCGGGGTAATGAACGCGATGATGCGCGCTTCCCCGCCGAACCACAGGAAAACATCCTCTATTTCATCGAGAAGAACGCCCCGCTACTCGAACCCTGGCAGCGTGAGGTGGTGCGCATCGTGCGCAAGATCGCCCAGTACTTCTACCCGCAGCGCCAGACCCAGGTAATGAACGAAGGTTGGGCAACCTTCTGGCACTACACGCTGATGAACGACCTGTACGACGAAGGGCTGATCACCGAAGGCTTCATGATGGAGTTCTTGCAGTCGCACACCAGCGTGGTGTTCCAGCCCGGCTTCGACAGCCCCTATTACAGCGGCATCAACCCCTACGCGCTGGGCTTTGCGATGTACACCGACATCCGCCGCATGTGCGAGAACCCGACCGATGAAGATCGCCACTGGTTCCCCGACATTGCAGGCAGTGATTGGCTATCTACCATCAAGTTCGCCATGAGCAGTTTCAAGGACGAGAGCTTCATCCTGCAGTACCTGTCACCCAAGGTGATGCGCGACCTCAAGCTGTTCAGCATCCTTGATGACGACCAGCGCGACGACCTGCTGGTGCCAGCCATTCACGATGAAGCCGGCTATCGGGTGATTCGTGAGCTGCTGGCCGCGCAGTACAACCTGGGCAACCGTGAACCGAACGTGCAGATCTGGAGCGTCGACCGTCGCGGTGACCGCTCGCTGACCCTGCGCCACCAGCAACACAACCGCAAACCGCTGGGCGACTCTACCGAGGAAGTGCTCAAGCACCTGCATCGCCTGTGGGGCTTCGATATCCACCTGGAGACCGTGCAGGGCGAGCAAGTGATGAAAACCCACCACATGCCACCCCGTGGCGAGCATGGCGAAAGTGCGGACTACGGGCGCATGGACCTGGCAGTCATTCACCATCTCTAGTGCACCGCCATAACGGCCGACGGGTTATCCTGTCGGCCGTTATGGAGAGTTGCACATGCACATCTACAAAGTCGGCGGCGCCGTGCGCGACCGCCTGCTCGGCCGCCCCGTCAGCGATATCGACTGGCTGGTGGTAGGCGCCACCGTCGAAGAAATGCACGCCAAAGGCTATAGGCCGGTAGGCGCAGACTTTCCGGTATTCCTGCACCCGAAAACCGGCGAGGAATATGCCCTGGCCCGTACCGAGCGCAAGAGCGGGCGCGGTTATGGCGGGTTCACTTTTCACGCCAGCCCTGACGTCACCCTGGAAGAAGACCTGATCCGCCGTGATTTGACCATCAACGCGATGGCCGAGGACGAAGCGGGGACGGTGTACGACCCCCACCATGGCAAAGACGATCTGGAAAATCGAATTTTACGCCACGTTTCTCCGGCATTCGCCGAAGATCCCTTGCGCGTTCTGCGCGTTGCGCGCTTTGCTGCCCGGTATGCACCGCTGGGTTTCCGGGTTGCCGAAGAAACGCTTGCACTGATGCGCCAGATCAGTGCCTCTGGCGAACTGCAGGCGCTGACTGCCGAGCGCAGCTGGAAGGAGATCGAGCGGGCGCTGATGGAGGCAAAACCCCAGGTTTTCTTCCAGGTGCTGCGCGATTGCGACGCCCTGCCGGCCATGCTGCCTGAGCTTGTTGACGATGCACAGGCCTTGGCGGCGCTGGAGCAGGCAGCAGCGCATGAACAGCCCCTGCACGTGCGCTGGGCCTGCCTGTTGCGCGGGCTGGCACCGGCCTCGATAAAAGCCGTCAACCAGCGTCTGAAGGCACCGCGTGAGTGCCAGGAACTGGCCCTGCTGACAGGCGAATGCCTGGCGCAGGCGAATCAGGCGCTGGAGCTGCCTGCCACGGCACTGCTGGAACTGTTGCAGAAGTTCGATGTTTACAGGAGGCCGCAGCGGTTCGAGGACTTTGTGGTGGTCTGCGAGATGGCGGCGCTGGGCGATGGCGAGCAAGGTTATCCACAGGCCGATTACCTGCGAGGCGCAGCAGCGGCGGCGCGAGCGGTGGATGTGAAACCACTGGTACAGGCCGGGCTGACTGGCCAGGCCCTGGGCGAAGCGCTCAAAGCCGAGCGGCTGAAAGCGCTTGAGGCTTACCAACTCGTCTGACCTTCCCGGCCCTTTCGCGGCTTTAGCCGCGAAAGGGCCGAAACTGGCTTAAGCGGGGGTCAGCTGCAAACCGCGCCACTCGAAGGCGACCGGGGCCAGTACCTGGTCAATCTGTGCCTCTTGCCACAACCGGGCCATGGTCTTGCCCGCGCCCGGATGCATCAGCTGAGGGGCCAGTAACGACAGCGGCCACAGCACAAAAGCGTTCTTCAGGATCTCGGCCCGAGGCAACACCAGCCCATCAAACGTGCCGTGCAGATCGTCATACATCAGCACGTCGATATCCAGCGGCAGCCCTTTGCGGTCCGGCGCGTAACGGCCATTCTCGGCCTCGATGAACTTCAATCGACGGTCCAGTTCGATCAGCGGCAGCGCGGTTTGCCCGGTCACCACGAAATTGATGAACGGCCCGCTCTTGATCCCCACCGCCTGGCTTTCGAACACCGGCGAGCAGCGCATGTCTGTGAGGATGCCCGTCAACGCATCGAGCCCGGCGCACAAATGCGCCTCACGGTCGATGTTGCTGCCAAGGCCCAGGTAAACCGTGCTCAGAGACATCCGCGCTCGATCTCCACGCCAACACCGCCACGGGCCGCTGGTACCGCACCCGGCTTGGTCAGCTTCAGCCGCACCCAAGGGATATGGAATTCTTCCATGAGCGTTGCCACCAGGCGCTCGGCAAAGGTTTCCACCAACTCGAAACGCGCCTGCTCGGCAAACGCCTGGATGCGCGCCGACACACTGGCATAGTCCAGCGCCAGGCTCAGCTCATCACCCGCTGCGGCCGGGCGGTTGTCCCAGGCAAAGCTCAGGTCCAGGCGCAAGCACTGGCGAATATCCCGCTCCCAGTCATAGGCACCGATGACGGTATCGACTTCCAGGCCTTCGATGAACACTCTGTCCAAGCACTTCTCTCCACAGCACGACAAGGGCGACTGGCGCCGTTAGAATCAGGGCGTCCTCGCCCGGAATAGTTAGCATGTTTTGGTTACTGGCGTTGCTCGCCTACCTGCTCGGCTCGCTGTCCTTCGCCATTCTCCTCAGCCGCCTTTCGGGCAGCCCGGACCCGCGTTCCAGCGGCTCAGGCAATGCCGGCGCCACCAACATGCTACGCCTGGCGGGCCGCAAAATGGCGATCCTGACCCTGCTTGGCGACCTGTGCAAGGGCCTTTTGCCGGTATTGCTCGCCCGCCTTGCCGGGCTGGACCTGCACGCGCAGGCCTGGGTGGGCGTATGCGCGGTACTGGGCCACCTGTTCCCCCTGTACTTCCGTTTCCAGGGCGGCAAGGGCGTGGCGACGGCTGCCGGCATGCTCATGGGCCTGTATTTTCCGGCCGCGCTGCTAGCGATCGGCGCCTGGCTGCTGACCTTCTACCTCACCCGTACCAGCTCGCTGGCGGCGCTGATTGCCACGCCATTGACCTTGCCATTGCTGGCCTGGCGCGAGCCCGAAGCCTTGCTGCCGATCACCGTGCTGACCGTGTTGATCGTATGGCGCCACCGCAAAAACCTGCGCGACCTGTTCGCGGGGCGCGAACGGCACTTCTGATCGTTCGCCATCAAACACTACAGCGGCGGTAACTGCTCCATCGGCCAGCGTGCCTGCACGCTGATCGCCAGGTCCTGCTGCTGCCCGGCCAGCAGGCGCTGGCAACCGGCGTAAGCGATCATCGCGCCGTTGTCGGTACAGAACTGCGGGCGCGCGTAGTACACGTTGCCCTTGATGCTGCCGAGCATGTCCTCGAGCGACGCACGCAAGGCCTTGTTGGCACTCACGCCACCCGCGATGACCAGGCGTTTGAGGCCAGTCTGCTTGAGCGCCCGCTTGCACTTGATGGTCAAAGTCTCCACCACCGCCTGCTGGAATGCCAGGGACAGGTCGCAACGGGTTTGCTCACTGTCGTCGCCAGCATTCTTGCATTGCTGCCAGGTGTTGAGGGCAAAGGTCTTGAGGCCGCTGAAGCTGAATTCCAGCCCCGGGCGGTCAGTCATCGGCCGCGGGAACACGAAGCGCCCAGGTACGCCCTGCTCGGCCAGGCGCGCGATTTCCGGGCCGCCGGGGTAGTTAAGGCCGATCAGCTTGGCGGTCTTGTCGAACGCTTCGCCGGCGGCATCGTCCAGGCTCTCGCCCAGCAGCTCGTACTGGCCGATGCCATCGACGCGTACCAGCTGGGTGTGGCCGCCCGAAACCAACAAAGCGACGAACGGAAACTCAGGTGGGTTTTGTTCCAGCATGGGCGCCAGCAAGTGGCCTTCCATGTGGTGCACGCCAATCGCCGGAATGTCCCACGCAAAGGCCAGCGCCTGGGCGCACGAGGCGCCCACCAGCAATGCCCCGACCAGGCCAGGACCCGCGGTGTAGGCGATGGCGTCGATCTCGGTGGCGACGCAACCCGCCTCCTCCAGCACCTGGCGGATAAGCGGCAACATGCGCTTTACGTGGTCACGCGAGGCCAGTTCGGGCACCACACCGCCAAACACGCGGTGCAGGTCAATCTGGCTGAACAGTGCGTCGGCCAGCAGGCCGCGCTCGCTGTCGTATAATGCGACGCCAGTTTCGTCGCAAGATGTTTCCAATCCCAGTACTAGCATGGGCTCGTCCCTTGTGGGGGCTGAATTCGAAGGCGCGCATGATAGTCCCCGTGTCGGACGCCGACCAGCGGTTTTCGATCAGAGGCTTTGCATTCCGGCTTGCTAAGGGTTAACATCCGCAACCCTTGAAAACCGACGTTCTCCAGCACACCTTTGTTTTGCCAGGAGCACGTCTACCCCGGTAATGAATTAAGGTAGCCCTGGATGCCAGCCGTCAAAGTTAAAGAGAACGAACCCTTCGACGTAGCTCTGCGTCGTTTCAAGCGCTCCTGCGAAAAAGCCGGTGTACTGGCTGAAGTTCGTAGCCGCGAGTTTTACGAGAAGCCGACCGCAGAGCGTAAGCGCAAAGCAGCTGCTGCTGTTAAGCGTCACGCCAAGAAAGTTCAGCGCGAACAGCGCCGCGCCGTTCGTCTGTACTAATACAGGCGTTCTACGCAAAGCTTCTGCCCTGCCCGGTTAACCACCGGGCGATGGCAGCGGTCGCTTCAAACTTGAGCAGCTAGCTCAAGGCCCTGCACAAGCTCATGCGAACTGCATACGGGGCAACCTGCCTGAAACGTCAGAGCTGGTCTTTCTTGTTGTATGACCAGACGTGCACGTCCGACTGACGGGCCCTTAGGGGCTGGCGACGAGCGCACACTCCCTCACACTTCCCCAATCAGCACTCGCCCTATTCGGCGCGTGAGCGATTAGACTTGCCAGTTGCCAGATGACGAGACTGCCATGGCCGGGCTGATTCCCCAGAGCTTCATTGACGACCTGATCAACCGCCTCGACATCGTCGACGTGGTGAGTTCGCGCGTCCAGCTGAAAAAAACCGGCAAAAACTACTCCGCCTGCTGCCCGTTCCACAAGGAGAAGACCCCTTCCTTCACGGTCAGCCCCGACAAGCAGTTCTACTACTGCTTCGGCTGCGGCGCCGGCGGCAACGCCCTGGGCTTCGTCATGGACCACGACAACCTGGACTTCCCCCAGGCTGTCGAAGAACTGGCCCGCGCCGCAGGCATGGAAGTGCCCCGCGAGCAAGGGCGCCGCGACCAGAAGCCTCGCCAGCCAACCGACTCGCCACTGTACCCGCTGCTGGACGCCGCCTCGGAGTTCTATCGCCAGGCCCTGCGCAGCCACCCGACCCGCAAGGCCGCAGTGGACTACCTCAAAGGCCGCGGCCTGTCCGGAGAGATCGCCCGCGATTTCTGCCTGGGTTTCGCCCCGCCCGGCTGGGACAACCTGCTCAAGCACCTGGGGGCCGACACCCTGCAGCAAAAGGTGATGATCGATGCCGGCCTGCTGATCGAGAACGCCGAAAGCGGCAAGCGCTACGACCGCTTCCGCGACCGGGTAATGTTCCCCATCCGTGATAGCCGCGGGCGCATCATCGCCTTCGGCGGCCGGGTACTGGGCGACGACAAACCCAAGTACCTGAACTCCCCGGAAACCCCGGTGTTCCACAAGGGCCAGGAACTGTACGGGCTGTACGAGGCGCGCAAGCACAACCGCAACCTCGACGAAATCATCGTCGTCGAGGGCTACATGGACGTCATCGCGCTGGCTCAGCAGGGCCTGCGCAACGCCGTGGCCACCCTTGGCACCGCCACCAGCGAAGAGCACCTCAAGCGTTTGTTCCGGGTAGTGCCCAGCGTGCTGTTCTGCTTCGACGGCGACCAGGCCGGGCGCAAGGCCGCCTGGCGTGCGTTGGAGTCAACCCTGTCGAACCTGCAGGACGGCCGCCGCGCGCGCTTTCTGTTCCTGCCCGAGGGCGAAGACCCAGACAGCCTGGTGCGTGCCGAAGGCACCGATGCCTTCAAGGCCCGCATCAACCAGCACGCCCAGCCGCTGGCCGATTACTTCTTCGAGCAACTGGGCGCTGAAGCCGACCCGCGATCACTGGAAGGCAAGGCGCACATGGCGACCCTGGCCGCACCGTTGATCGAAAAGATCCCCGGGGCCAACCTGCGCCAACTGATGCGCAACCGCCTGAAAGAAATCACCGGCCTGGACCCACAACAGGTCGAGCAACTGGCGCAACAAGCTCCGCCAGCCAGTAGCGTGCCGGACTACGACCCTGGCTACGACTACGATGCCATGGCCAGCTACACCCCTGATTTCGGCGACATGCCGCCGCAGCACGACTTCGCCCCCGCTCAGCAGGAACCGGCATGGAAGCCGAACAAGGGCGGCGGTAAAAAGCAGTGGAGCGACAAACCCTGGGACAAGAACCGCAAGGGCGGCAAGCCCTGGCAGCAACGTGACGAAGCGCCACCGCGCGTGCCAGCACCGGTCGAACCACCTACCCTGGCGGCCCTGCGCACCCTGCTGCACCACCCGTTGCTGGCCGGAAAGGTCGAAGATGCCAGCCACTTTGCCGACGAAGAACACCTGTACAGCCAGCTGTTGGTGGCATTGATCGAAGCCGCACAGAAAAATCCTGGGCTAAGCTCAATGCAGCTGATTGCACGTTGGCATGGCACCGAACAGGGCCGCCTGCTGCGGGCCCTGGCGGAAAAGGAATGGCTGATCGTGGCCGACAACCTTGAACAACAGTTTTTCGACACTATAACTAGCTTGTCCGCCCGCCAACGCGAGCGCAGCCTGGAACAACTGCTCAGGAAATCACGTCAAAGTGAATTGACCAGCGAGGAAAAAACCCAGCTCCTCGCCTTGCTGAGCCGGAAAGTTCCCGCACAAACGCCGACCTCATCTGGCGCGTGAGGCCCATGCTCGGGTATAATCCTCGGCTTGTTTTTTGCCCGCCAAGACCTTCAGTGGATAGGGTGTTATGTCCGGAAAAGCGCAACAGCAGTCTCGTATCAAAGAGTTGATCACCCGCGGTCGTGAGCAGGGCTACCTGACTTACGCGGAGGTCAACGACCACCTGCCTGAGGATATTTCAGATCCTGAACAGGTGGAAGACATCATCCGCATGATCAACGACATGGGGATCAACGTATTCGAGAGTGCTCCGGATGCGGATGCCCTTCTGTTGGCGGAAGCCGACACCGACGAAGCCGCGGCCGAAGAAGCCGCTGCTGCGTTGGCGGCAGTTGAAACCGATATCGGCCGCACGACTGACCCGGTGCGCATGTACATGCGCGAAATGGGTACCGTCGAGCTGCTGACCCGCGAAGGCGAGATCGAAATCGCCAAGCGTATCGAGGAAGGCATCCGTGAAGTGATGGGCGCCATCGCCCACTTCCCGGGTACTGTCGATTACATTCTCAGCGAATATGACCGCGTCACCACCGAGGGTGGCCGCCTGTCCGACGTGCTCAGCGGCTACATCGACCCTGACGACAACATCGCCGCGCCGACCGAAGAGGTGCCGATCCCTGGCGCCAAGGCCGCAGCCGCGAAGGAAGAGTCCGACGACGAAGAGGAAGAGTCCGAAGGCAGTGACGACGAGGAAGAGACCGAGAGCGGTCCGGACCCGGTAGTCGCAGCCCAGCGTTTCGGTGCGGTATCCGACCAGCTTCAGGCGACTGTCAAGGTCGTGAAGAAGAACGGTCGTGCCCACAAGGAAAGCATCGAGGCCCTGCAAGCCCTCGCCGACCTGTTCATGCCGATCAAGCTGGTACCCAAGCAGTTCGAGGTGCTGGTAGAACGTGTTCGTGATGCACTGAACCGTCTGCGTCAGCAAGAACGCGCCATCATGCAGCTGTGTGTGCGTGATGCCCGCATGCCGCGTGCCGACTTCCTGCGCATGTTCCCCAGCAACGAAACCGACCAGACCTGGAGCGGTGACCTGGCCAAGCGCAACACCAAATGGGCTGCCGCCCTGGGTGAAAAGGACGCCGCCATCGTTGCTTGCCAGCAGAAGCTGATCGACCTTGAGACCGAAACCGGCCTGACCGTTGCCGAGATCAAGGACATCAACCGTCGCATGTCGATCGGCGAAGCCAAGGCCCGCCGCGCCAAGAAAGAAATGGTCGAGGCGAACCTGCGTCTGGTGATTTCCATCGCCAAGAAGTACACCAACCGTGGCCTGCAGTTCCTTGACCTGATCCAGGAAGGCAACATCGGCTTGATGAAGGCGGTGGACAAGTTCGAATACCGTCGCGGCTACAAGTTCTCGACCTACGCCACCTGGTGGATCCGGCAGGCGATTACCCGCTCGATCGCCGACCAGGCACGCACCATCCGTATTCCGGTGCACATGATCGAGACGATCAACAAGCTCAACCGTATTTCCCGCCAGATGCTGCAGGAAATGGGTCGCGAACCGACCCCGGAAGAGCTGGGCGAGCGCATGGAAATGCCTGAGGACAAGATCCGCAAGGTACTGAAGATCGCCAAAGAGCCGATCTCCATGGAAACCCCGATCGGTGACGACGAAGATTCGCACCTGGGCGACTTCATCGAGGACTCGACCATGCAGTCCCCGATTGATGTGGCCACGGTCGAAAGCCTCAAGGAAGCCACCCGTGACGTGCTCTCGGGCCTGACTGCACGCGAAGCCAAAGTGCTGCGCATGCGTTTCGGTATCGACATGAACACCGACCACACCCTCGAAGAGGTGGGCAAGCAGTTTGACGTAACGCGTGAGCGGATCCGTCAGATCGAAGCGAAGGCGTTGCGAAAACTGCGCCACCCGACTCGCAGCGAGCACCTGCGCTCCTTCCTCGACGAGTGATGACAAAACCCCGGCCCAGGCCGGGGTTTTTCTTTTCTGCCTTTTGAAGCACTCGCGGTCCCTGTAGAAGCAGCCTTGTGCTGCGAAGAGGCCATCCGGGTCACCGAACACCTCCGCCCATACCGGCCCTTTCGCAGCACAAGGCTGCACCTACACGTATCTCGCTTACCCCACGCTTGCGCAATGCCCGTCTACACTCGACGTCAGACCCCAAGAATGCGAGGCTGCTATGCCACTTATGCCGGCCATTCTGTTGCTGCTCCTGATTCTGTGGAACACGACGGCCGGCGCCCTGACCCTGACAGACGAGGAAAAAGCCTGGTTGGCTGCCCACCCGCAGCTGAGCCTGGGTGTAGACGCCTCTTGGCCACCGTTCGAGTTTCGCGACCAGGAGGGCCGGTACCAGGGATTGGCCGCCGATTACATCGCTGCGATCCAGCAACGCCTGGGCGTGACGCTCAAACCGGTCGAGCCCAGCAGCTGGACCGAGGTACTGGCGCAGGCACGGGATAACCGCATCGACCTGCTGCCAGGCATCATGTCCACGCCCGAACGCCAAGGCTACCTGGCCTTCACCCGTCCGTACCTCGACTTCCCGATCGTCATCCTCGCCCACAAAGGCGGTGTCCAACCGCGCAAACTGGACGACCTGTATGGCCTGAAGATTGCCGTAGTCGAAAATTACGCCCCGCACGAACTGCTGCGTACCCATCACCCCGACCTCAACCTGGTGGCGCTGCCCAATGTCAGCTCCACACTGCAGGCCTTGGCTACCGATCAAGTGGACGCGGTGGTCGGCGACCTGGCGTCAAGCATCTGGAGCCTGCGACAGCTCAAGCTCGACGGCCTCTACGTCAGTGGTGAAACGCCCTACCGCTATCAGCTGGCCATGGCCGCACCACGTGACAACAAAGTGCTGGTGGGCATTCTGGACAAAGTCATGGCTGACATGAGCAGCGGCGAAGTCAGCCAGATCCAGCAGCGCTGGGTGGGTAACGTGGTCGACCAACGGATGTTCTGGTCCGACCTGCTGGTATATGGCTTGCCAACAGTCCTTTTGCTGATGGCCGTTCTGGCCGTGGTCATCCGTATCAACCGCCGCCTCAGCTCGGAAATTTCCCGGCGTATCGCCCTGGAGCAGGAGCTGCGCAGCAGTGAGTACCACTACCGCGGCCTGGTCGAGAGCCTGTCAGCCATCGCCTGGGAAGCCGACGCCAACGACTTCACCTACAGCTATGTCTCACCGCACGCCGAAGACTTGCTGGGTTACCCGCTTGGCGACTGGCTCAAACCGGGCTTCTGGCGCAGCATCCTGCACCCGGAGGACGCGCTCTGGGCGCAGGCATACTGCGACAGCGAAACCGCAGCCGGACGCGACCACAGCCTGGACTATCGGGTGATACGGGCCGACGGTCAGCCATTGTGGATACGCAACATTGTCAGCATGATCGAACACGGGCACCAGCCGGTGATGCGCGGGCTGATGATCGACATCAGCGAAACCAAGCGCACCGAGGACGCCCTGCGTCTTTCCGAGCAAAAGTTTGCCTCGGTGTTCCAGCAGTGCCCCGACATTCTACTGATTGCCCGCCACAGCGACGGCTGCCTGCTGGAGGTGAACGAAGCCTTCGAAGAGCAGATTGGCCTGAACCCGGACCAGGTGCTTGGCCGCAGCGCCACCGACCTGAACCTGTGGGGCGTCGAAGGCTCCGGCCCGCCGCTGCTTGAGCGCCTGCACCAAGGTGGCATCCGCAACCTTGAGATGAGCTTTCGCCGCAGTAATGGCCAACTCTTCACCGGCCTGACTTCGGCCGAAACCTTCGAACTGGACGGCACCCCCGCGCTGGTTGTGGCAGTTCGCGACATCAGCCAGCTCAAGGAGACCCAGCAGCAGCTGCAAACTTCAGAAGAAAAGTTCGCCAAGGCCTTCCACGCCTCGCCCGACGGCCTGCTGCTGTCGCGCCAGAGCGACGGTTTGCTGCTTGAGGTGAACGAAGGCTTCTGCCGTCTGACTGGCTATGACCTGAACCCGACTATCGACCAGACCTCGCTGGACCTGGGTATCTGGGTCGACCTCAACGAACGCAAACGCCTGGTCGACCAGCTCAACCGCGACGGTTTCGTGCGTGACTTCACCTGCCACATCCGCCGCAGCGACGGGCAGGTCCGCCTGTGCGAGCTGTCCGCCAGGCCCCTGCCGATTGCCGGCGTCGACTGCATGCTGACCATCGCCCGCGACATCACCGAGCGCCACCTGATGCAGGAAAAACTGCAACTGGCCGCCACCGTGTTCGAGAACACTGCCGAAGGCGTGCTGATCACCGACATCGACCAGCGCATCAGTGCCGTCAACCGTGCCTTCAGCGAAATCACCGGCTACAGCGAAATCGAAGCCCTCGGCCAGACCCCGCGCCTGCTTGCCTCCGGCCAGCACGACAGCGCCTTCTATGCCGCCATGTGGCACCAGCTTACCGCCGAGGGTCACTGGCAAGGCGAGATCTACAACAAGCGCAAGAACGGCGAACTGTACCCCGGCTGGCTGACCATCAGCGCCGTGCGCAACAGCGACCGCGAGATCACTCACTTCGTGGCTGTGTTCGCCGACATTTCCAGCCTCAAGCATGCCCAGGCCAAGCTCGACTACCAGGCCCACCACGACCCGCTGACCGGCCTGCCCAACCGTGCCTTGTTCGAGAACCGCCTGCAGGCCGTGCTCACCTGCGCGCAGGTGTCCAACCGCCAAGGTGCGGTGCTGTTCCTCGACCTCGACCGCTTCAAGCACATCAACGATAGCCTTGGCCACCCGGTCGGCGACTTGCTGCTCAAGGGCATTGCCCAGCGCCTGAAGGAGCAGGTGCGTGACGTCGACACCGTGGCCCGCCTGGGCGGCGACGAGTTCATCATCCTGCTGCCCGGCCTGCACAAGCCCAGTGACGCCAGTACCATCGCCAACAAGCTGCTGGCCTGCTTCATCGCACCGTTCCAGGCCGGTGAGCATGAGTTTTTCACCAGCGCCAGCATCGGCATCAGCCTTTATCCACAGGATGGCAGCGACGTTGCCACACTGATCCGCAACGCCGATGCTGCCATGTACCGCTCCAAAGCCAAGGGCCGCAACCGCGTCGAAGCCTACACCCGCGACCTCACCGCCCAGGCCAGCGAACGCATTGCTCTGGAACACGAACTGCGCCGTGCCGTCGAACGCAACGAAATGAGCCTGTGCTTCCAGCCCAAGCTCAGCCTCAAGACCCAGAGCCTGGTCGGCGCCGAGGCGCTGATCCGCTGGAGCCACCCGACCTTTGGTGAAGTGCCCCCGGAGCACTTCATCCACCTGGCGGAGGAGAACGGCACCATCCTCCAGCTCGGCGACTGGGTATTGGAACAGGCCTGCCAGCAGATGCAGGCCTGGAAGCAGCACTACGAACCCTTCGGCCCCTTGTCGATCAACCTCGCGGGCGCCCAGCTACGCCAGCCGCACCTGGCACGGCGCATCGAACAGTTGCTCAAGCATCACCAACTCAAGGCAGGTGACTTGCAGCTGGAGATCACCGAAAACTTCATCATGAGCCAGGCTGAAGAGGCCCTGGCCGTGCTGTACCAGTTGAAAAAACTGGGCGTGCAACTGGCCATCGACGACTTTGGCACCGGCTATTCATCGCTGAGCTATCTCAAGCGCCTGCCGCTGGACATTCTGAAGATCGACAAGTCGTTCATCCGCGGCCTGCCCGACGACCCGCACGATGCCGCCATCGCCCGTGCAATCATTGCCCTGGGCCGCAGCATGCAACTGACCATCATTGCCGAAGGTGTGGAAAACCAGGCCCAGCAACGCTTCCTGGCGGCCGAGGGCTGCGAGCAGATCCAAGGCTACATCGTCAGCCTGCCACTGCCGCCCGAGGAGTTCGCCACAGCGTTTCTTCGCATAGCACTATCGGATCTTTCAGATGGCACAGGTGCGAAACCCCCGTTATAATCCGGCCACTTACTGAGGGCCTATAGCTCAGTTGGTTAGAGCAGAGGACTCATAATCCTTTGGTCCACGGTTCGAGTCCGTGTGGGCCCACCATATTCAAAGCCGCGCATAGCGCGGCTTTCGTGTTATTGGCGGAACCACCTCAGATACAGTCCTTTG
The DNA here is from genome assembly GCF_026898135.2 of Pseudomonas fortuita. NCBI lineage: Bacteria > Pseudomonadati > Pseudomonadota > Gammaproteobacteria > Pseudomonadales > Pseudomonadaceae > Pseudomonas > Pseudomonas fortuita. The sequence goes on along the minus strand of NZ_CP114035.2, from coordinate 476,378 downwards.
GTCTAAAGGTACAAATTAGGTACAGTGCGGCTTCGCTTGCACGCCTTTGGAGTCCTTCAGATGGCTACAATCGTCAAAACCCCTGCCGGCACCTGGAAGGCCGTCATCCGCAAGACCGGATGGCCGACCAACGCCAAAACCTTCCGCACCAAACGCGACGCCGAGGATTGGTCACGACGCACCGAAGACGAGATGGTGCGCGGTGTGTACATCCAGCGCAGCGGCTCAGAGCGCATGACGCTGGAAATAGCGCTCAAGCGCTACCTGACCGACATTACACCTACAAAGAAGCCTACGACTCAACGCGGTGAGATCTCCAAGGCTAAAAAGCTAACGGAGCATCTGGGCAAGTATTCTCTCGCAGCCCTTTCCGCTGACACCATTGCCAACTATCGCGACAAGCGCCTTAACGAGCCGGGCCGCGCAGGCACGACCAGCAACAACACCGTTCGCCTGGAGCTGGCTCTACTGAGCCACGTTTTCACGGTCGCGATCCAGGAATGGGGGCTGGGCCTGACGTTTAACCCCGTGTTGAATATACGCAAGCCAAGCCCCGGAGAGGGTCGCAATCGTAGGCTCTCGCCGGATGAGGAACGTCGGCTGTTCGCAGAGGTGAATCGGCATAGCAATCCAATGCTTGGGTGGATCGTTGGCATCGCTCTGGAAACTGGTATGCGCTCAGGTGAAATCGCGTCGCTACGCAGACCTCAGGTGGATACAGAGCGACGCATCGTAAGACTCGTTGACACGAAAAATGATGGTCAACGAACTGTTCCACTGAGCAAGCGAGCGACTACGCTTTTCAAAGCCGCGATGATAAACCCCGCTCGCCCTAGCGACTGCAACCTGGTGTTTTTTGGTGAACCTGGGAAGGACGGGAAACGTCGCCCCTACGCGTTCACAAAAATCTGGGGACTACTGGTCAAGAAGCTACAGCTATCCGACTTCAGATTTCACGACTTGAGACATGAGGCGGTAAGCCGCCTTGTGGAGGGCGGTCTCTCCGACCAAGAGGTATCGAGCATCAGCGGCCATAAATCAATGCAAATGTTGAAGAGATATACGCACTTACGCTCAGAGGATTTAGTTGCCCGGCTAGATAGCATGTCAAAAAGAAAGAAAAGTTTAGCTAAACCTCCAAAGGCAGTTTAGCTAAAGTCCTAGTTATTTAGTCGTGACTCTCAAGCGGAAACTGAATTTTAGCCGCTAAAAAATCACAACTCTGGAAGAAGTTTAACTAAATAACCACGGAGCACTATAGCTAAACTTTTCCAATGTCAAGCAGAGTTTGAAAAAAGCCTTTTAAAAATAGCATTAAGTGTCATAGGATATCCGAAATTAAGCGGAGGACACCTAACATGACCACGGAAGAATACATACGTGACTTATTCTCTGGGGCTCCACTTTTGTCCCTTGAGCAGCTTGCAGAGGTACTACATAGAAGCAAGGACGGCCTGAGAATCAGCCTGAGTGGCGACAATGAAGTATCGAGAAAATTTCTTCCTTGCAAGGTCAGAATTGGCAGAAGGATTTACTTTAGAACCGCAGATGTAGCCAAGGTTCTCGAGCAGGGCTGACGAAGATGTCTATATCCCTAATTGTAAAAAGGAAGGTGTCCAGTCATTTCACAATTATCCCTAACGATGTAATAAGTGACCAAAACCTGAGTTGGAAATCGTTAGGACTATTGGTGAAATTGCTGTCCCTACCCCCAGGCTATCCATATCTGACAATGGAATCGCTATCCAAGAAAAATGGTACTGGCGCAGCCGCAACCAGGAGCGGACTGCAGGAGCTTGAGACAGCAGGCTATTTGAGCATCGAGCGCACCCACGACTCACGAGGTCGGTTCGCAAAAACGGTGTGGCATATCTCTGACGAACCGGCTGAAAAGGCCGACTCTGCACCATATTGCGAAAACCCAAACGTGGATAAACCGAAGACGGTGCAGCCGCACCCGGACAAACGAGCACATATAAATACTAAACAAACAATAAAACCAAAAAATGAAAATACTACTACGTCGCCCGCCCCAGCCCCGACGGTCGGGGATCCTCCGCTGCGGTTGACGGCATTGGTCTCCGCGGAAACCAGGAGCCAGATTTTCAAGGCGCTTGCGCAGGTTGCGCCCGTTGACCAGCAGCGGATGCTGAACGAGCTGTCAGCTGCCATCAAAGCAGGATCAATCAAAACCACAGCGATCAGGTGGTTCCACGGAGTGATCAAGCGCTACCGAGATGGCAGTTACAACTTCAAGGATCAATCATCTGCATGGGAGTCAGCGAGTGCCGATACCGCGCTCCCCAAAACCCCGACAGCAAGTCCGAAAGAAAGCCCCTCAACTGTCAAGAATGAGAGTCGGTCTACCGTAGGAAAGGAATATTTAAAGAAGTTAAAGATAAACAAGTCTAGCTCTGGCTTATCACCAGTTCAAGTTTTGACAATTGAGCGGCCAGACCCTAGCTCTGAATCATAGTCGTCCAAGAGGTTGATATGAAGCCACTTACTGTACGGATCGCGGAGCGAGTAGCTGCAACCTATCCGCCCACAAGCCCTGCTACAAACCTAGCTAATTTCATCCTGCTACGTGAGGATATTCTACAGGCGATTCAAGGTGGTTGGTCTTTGTTAAGGATATGGACGACTTTGCATGATGAGGGATCTATCAGCTTTGGCTATCAAGCGTTTCGTCGCTACGCCAACACGTTGCTACCCGTGCACTGCGGTGATCAATAAACATCCCGCACCGTTGCTTGACCGAACAATCGTTGCCCTAGCGTTCAATATCCGATCACTGCCGTTGTTTCAGCGACCAGCTCATAACTGAACGCTATAGCAACCCTATCGTTTACTCGAGATCACTGCTGACAGACATGCCAGCAACACGAATACTCAGGGCAAGACAGGTGAAGTTAGCTAACCGACAAGTCGGCTATCTAATTTCACTCTCACGTATTCGCGCCTTCGGCGCTCAATGCTGTCTTGCTCTGCGAGGCAGTCGCTACCGCGACGCTGTGAACACCAAAGAGAGGTCAGACCATGAACCGCAATGAAACTGAGAGAGATACACTTAAACACGGAAAGCATTTACGTGTGCCGGTATTGCCGAGTGAGGAGCTAACCATTAAAGAAAACGCATCCGAGGCGAGCCTGCCGGTCGGTTAGTACCTGCGGCGCCTGAGCCTCGGCTATGAGATTACAAGCACTCTAGACTCCCAGTACTTAGCGCAGATCGTAAAACTCAACGCTGACCAAGGCCGCTTTGGTGGGCTTCGCTAGTCACTACATGCGCAATGGTGGAGACATCCTCACGCTGCAGCGAGTACTTGGTCATGCCACCCTGGCCATGCGCCTACTTCAGCCCTGGGCACCTTGCTGATGTGGTCAGGTTAAATCCCCTTTCGGGCACCCCTTCCGAGCCCAGCCAGGTTTTCGGTGCCAGCAGGCGCTGACTCTTACCGACCACACTCGCACGCAGCCGCTCGATACGCTCCTGCAGGTCGCCGCCGATCGTCGCGCTCAGCTTCTGCCCGACTACCAGGTTCAAGTCGCGGCCCGTGGCCTGGTGCAGGTCATCAATAGCCGCGATACTCGCGGATCCACCGGTCAGCAGCTTGAGTGCCTCCAACGCCTCGATCTTCTTCACCCCGCCCACCGACTCGGTCGAATGGTCATCCAAGGTCGCGGTGTGGCCCTCGTACTGCTCGCGGTTCTCCAGGGCCTCCACCTCGCGCTCAATCGCCTTGTACTGGATCTTGCCGTCAGTCTGGCGCAGCCAGTTTACCCTTGTTGGCCTCGATGAATTCCCAGAGGAAGTTGATGCAGCTGATGGTCGCGATCGACTTTTAGCCTGCCAGCCAAAGCGCGATGGCGTGGAAAATCCCTTCGACGATGAATACCTGGTCGTCTTTCTCGTAGGCCTGGCCCTTGGGCTCCCAGCCCTTGCCAGCGTACCGCATACCGTTGCGGAGAGCGGCCTTATCACCCTTGTTCGCCACGACTGAGCTTAAATCGATGATGCGTTCTGAAGTTCATAGGTGGGTCGTCAACAACCAAGTTGACTGTGTTGTCTACTATGGGCGGACGACGCGCAGCGCCGGCAAGCTTGCGACCATCGGACAGGATCCAAGCCGGATCGTGTCCCGGGAAGTGGTGTAACTGAACCAGCCGAAGGTGCCCTGCGGGCCAAAGAGGATGGTCATCGTGGTTCTTGGCTAACGTTGAGTTTGCGAAGACCAAACACTCACCAGAGAAACCACGATGACCAAGCCCACTATCGCATTGACCGAGTTGGTTGAGAAAGGGGCAGACGCTGATCTGCTCAAGCAAATGATCCAGTTCGTTGCCCAGCGCATGATGGAGTTCGACGTCGAAGGCCTGTGCGGCGCGGGCTTCGATGTCAAAAGCCCAGACCGGACAAATAGCCGTAATGGCTACCGCGATCGTCTTTGGCAAACCCGCGCAGGCGACGTCGACCTTAAGATTCCCAAGCTGCGCCAAGGCAGCTATTTCCCTGGTTTCCTTGAACCTCGACGCACCGCTGAGAAAGCCATGGCGGCAGTCATCCAGGAGGCCTACATCCAAGGCGTTTCAACGCGTTCGGTGGACGAGCTGGTCAAGGCCATGGGCATGACCGGTATCTCTAAAAGCCAGGTCTCACGGCTAGCCGGTGAGATCGATGAGCGCGTTCACGCCTTCCTTGACCGCCCGCTTGAGGGCGACTGGCCCTATCTCTGGATCGATGCCACCTACGTCAAAGTGCGGGAGGCCGGACGCATCGTCTCGGTCGCCGTAATAATCGCCGTGGCCGTGAACACCGACGGTGGCCGCGAAGTCCTGGGCATGCGGGTTGGGCCGTCAGAGGCTGAGCCGTTCTGGACAGACTTCCTGCGCAGCCTCATGCGACGTGGCTTGCGGGGCGTGAAGCTGGTCATCTCCGACGCCCACGAAGGCCTGAAAGCAGCTGTATCCAAGGTCTTCAATGCGACCTGGCAGCGCTGCCGTGTGCATTTCATGCGTAATGCCATGGCCCACGTCGGCAAAGGTCAGCGCACCATGGTGGCGGCTCTACTGCGCACGGTCTTCGCCCAGGACAGCCGTGCCGAATGCCATCAGCAATGGCGTTTGGTCGCAGATCAGCTACGCGAAAAATACCCCAAGATCGCGGCGCTCATGGATGGTTGCGAGGATGAAGTGCTGGCGCACATGGCGTTTCCCAAGGCTCATCGACAGCAGTTGCACAGCACCAACCCGCTTGAGCGGCTCAACGCTGAAATCAAACGCCGCACCGACGTCGTGGGGATTTTCCCCAACGATCCGGCCATTACGCGTCTGGTAGGCGCGATGCTGCTGGAGCAGAACGACGAGTGGTGCCTGCAACGGCGTTACATGCAGTTGGAGGCCTTTGAGGCAGTCAGCGATAATCCACAGGCCAAGCTGTCGGCCGTGATCAACTAAACGGCAAACTCAGTGGCCAGAGCCATGATGAGTTACACCACTTCCTGGGACACGATCCCAAGCCGCACCCCCAAAAGCGCAGCCCGGCACTTAGCTGCTGCCCCGGTAGCTGAACCGCCACATGGAATCGGGCGGTCCCTCGAATGAAGGTCTGCGTTATGAGTCTGCATGGAAGCGTCGTAGCACCGACCACAAGGCCGGTCCGGCCTAACGCGCAAGCCTGCAATCTTATCGTGCCACTATGCCAAATTTCGGTAATATTCGGCTATGCAGGATTCTCCGAAAGGTCGCGAAATGGACTTCACCCTTGTTGTTTCCCATGCGCAGGGCACGCTGAAGCTCTACTTGAGCACAGACAGGCTCCAGAACCTGCTCCGGAAGAGGTGCCAATACATCGTTAGTTTTGTAAACCCACCTCAGAGTCAATCCAAAGCATCAGTGCTTGAGCATCACCCTGACAAGTGGTCGTCCTTGCAAGACCTAAACGTCGCTCACGTCACCCAAAACTTTGACCTTTCGAACGTAAGCGCGGCAATGCTCGAGATGCGAAAACGCGCCACACGTATGGGCCATAAAGTTGGATACAAACGCAGGTCCGCCATCTTTAGACTGTTAGGGTTTCTCCAGCTTTCCACAGAAGCAGAGCAATTTAACGATACAGAATTTGGACCTAAAAAGGCGAACTCCTTTTTGACAAAAAAGCACAACGCCCACGCTATTAGCTTCTTGGCCCGAGGTGCAAAAAAAATAGAAATGAGTGGATCATATGCTAACTCCTTACTGCGCAGCGTGCTGCACTTAAGCGCACAGAGCCAAAGTAAATTAATGTTTCTGGCTTAAAAGGTGAGACCTTGACCAAGACAAATAAAGCAGCGAATTCCGGCGTAGATGCCCTGCTAGGTTTTGAGTTTCAACGTAATTGCGCGCTGTACTTATTGCTCACTAACTACACGCAAATCAGCAGCCGAGAATTTTTCTTATGCATAGAACATCACGATGACTTTTTATTCTGCTATAGATCGGACTGCCTGAGCAACATAGAATCGATTGACTCATACCAAGCAAAAAAACTTTCAGGCGGAATGTGGACGATTGATGCGCGATTCGCTGAAATCATAGCTAAGATGCTTGACGTTGGCAACGATCTAAAAAACGATCCCGCACCAAAGTGCAAGGACTACTCGCATAGCTTAACTTTCATATCAAATACCGACATAAAATTAAGCTATGTACCAAAAAAAGCAGAAAAGCAAAAAGGCAAAACCGACGTAATCCACCTGCTCAATGAGCAAAACAGCAAAAGCCGTTACGATGACATCCCTGAAGAAATAAAAAACAAAATAAAAGAGAAGGTACGCGAACACTGTAGCAAGGAATCAAGCACCTTCAACGAGGCAGAGTTTAGCAATCTACACATCCAGTGGGTAGATTTCCCCCGCAACAAAAACTCTCAAAAAGACATATTAGTCGGCTTGATGCATAGAAAATTCCCTCATATTCCAGACCATCTGGCAGCGGTCGAGCTTCTTCTAAGTCTCTTTAGAGATGTCGAAGCCGTATACAACCAGGGCAAAATCATCAACCTGCTCGACAATGCCAAAAGGGTTGAGGGCATCGAGATAAAGAAAGCAATTAATGTTATTGAGACAGAGCAAAAAGCTTTCAAACTATGGCGTGCCAATTCAGCAGAGCTAACACGAAAGTTTCGCGTCCCTCTAGGAATTCAAAGAAACCACGAAAACTATATACGAAATACTTTCGAACTCCTAAAAGACATGAGCAACAACGAACACCAAATAATTAAAACCTTCATCAAAGAAAATGATTACACTCTCGACTTTCACTCTTATGAAGAAATGTTTGACGCATACATAAACAGCATTAAAAATACTATCAACATAAACCTAAAGGACATTGATATCTTCTTTGCTGCGCTATGTGCGTTTGTAGAATACTACGGCGAGAATTAAAAATGAGTACAACCCTAACGTTTGACCGGTTATTTGTCAGCTCTGAAATACATGACGCCTGCTTCTACAGTGAATTTTCGCCAGGTGCGAATATAATCAGCGGCCGTAATACTTCGGGGAAGAGCTCACTCATACAGAGCTTACTTTACACATTTGGCGTTAATGATCTCAAAGAGAACCTTAGTGAAATCCTTAACTGCCAGCCAACATTCAGAGTAGACTTCTCCAAGACAACTGAAGACCAGAAAGAAAAATACTCAATCATAAGAACACAAGGCTCGATTTACGTTAAATAACCTACTGGCAAAGTAGTGCCTTTCCATGGAATTAATGCTGACAATAGTGCCGAGCACATCGCTCTGAAGGAATACGTTCGTAACCTGGTCGGATTTAATCTGCAGCTTGAGCAGAAAGGGGAGCTAAAATCAGCTCCACTCGAATGCATGTTCCTGCCGTATTATATTTCTCAGTCTGTAGGCTGGGTGTATTTGCGAGAGTCGTTTTCAAACCTTCAATACTACAAAGGGTTCAAAGACGACTATCTAGACTACTACCTAGGCGTAAGCAATAATTTTGATCGTGTAGAGCACAGACAGCTTACACAAAGAAAAGACAAACTATCATCCGACATTAGCAATCTCAGACGATACGGAAAAAAAGCGGAATTCCAATTCGCCAACCTTGTCGACGAAGAGTTCGGAGCGCAGGCAGAGGAGTATATTGACAGCTATGTAAAACTGTCGAACTCACTGGATGAGGAAAGAAGAAAGTACATAAACCTCTGCAACAAACTTTCCTTACTGCAAAATCACCACAAGATCCTTAAAAGAACAAAAAGCAATATTAAGAAACAAAAATACAATGATGTAGACCGCTGCCCGGCCTGCACACAAATTCTCACCTACTCGCTGGAGGGCTTATACAGCCATTATCAAAAATACAATGATACCGTAGAACTTGAGTCACACATCACAGAGCAGCTTACAGACAGGAAATCAGAGATCCACACGTCCAGCAAAAAAATCACGAACATATCCAAAGAAATAATTGAAAACTATGGCACACTATTAAACAACACCATCGATGGCGTCTCTTTTGATCAGTGGATATCGAATAAAGCTAACGTTGTGCTATACAGAAAAATGCAAGCCGACATTCAGGGATTCGAGGATGAGCTTGAAAGTATAAAGACTTCTCTTGATTCAATGACTACAGAAAAGGAAACATTAACCAAGCGAATCAGTAGAGAAGCTGAATTTAAAAAGCTTTTTGTAAAATACATGTCGCTATTGGAGCTCAAACCGCTGACCGACAGTAGATATCTAGATCTTTACAAAATTAGTTCTTTCCCTAGGCAAGGGGTTGAACTTCACAAGACTGTCATGGCTTATCACTTTGCGCTTAACTCCTTAATCGCAAACTCAAAATCTGCTCATAGACTACCTTTCTTGCTAGATGCGATTCTCAAAGAAGATATTGACGAAACCAACCTCAATATTATCCTGTCATTCATTGGTAACAATTTACCCTCGGACACTCAGGCTTTCATTTCTATATCTGAGCACGTCAGAGACGAGGCCGGTTCTGATGAGACTTTAAAGCCTATAGAAAGAATAAAAGTCAGCATTATAAAAGATACTTACTTCCCGGAAAACTCGAAGCTTATTTACATTGGAGGAGGCAAATCAGAACGTAGCTTCCTTTCTCAGCCTCTCGATAAGCATCAAGAGATGCACATGAATACCATTGAGATAACGGCATTTTGATATTCAAAATAGACCTACTAATGAGAAGACAATTTGCTCTGACCCTAGGTCTCAGCCTGCTGAACCGCGAGGAACGGACTGATTACCGTTTCTCGGCGCAGAAAGGTACACTTACGGTACACTTTCAGACTTCTGCGAATTTCACAAAACTACGCTCAAACCTAGTGATTACGCTAGCTACAGCTTATTTTACCTGCTCTATACTACTTCCAGTTTCATTAGGTTTGCAGCGTTCACAAGCAACTCATAATCCTTTGGTCCACGGTTCAAGTCCGTGTGGGCCCACCACATACGAAAGCCGCGCAAATGCGCGGCTTTTTTTTGCCTGTAGACCAACTGCGCAAACACGCCCGCTTTTTCCGTGCACACCCTGCCCCGGGTCGCTGCTGCATGTGCCGGGCATGACGCCGGGCCAGGCCGCCGCGGGCGTCAAGAGAAAGCGCAGCTTGTTGTCCTTGAGTACACGGCACAGCACATTCAGCAGCAGGCTGGTACGGCGTCCGGGCCTTTTCTTGTTGGAGACCTCCAGTCGCCAGCATTCGAGCAGGTGGTCGAAGCTCACGCTGAGGTTCGCGATGAACTGGGGCTTCATCATGCCGAATACAAAAGACGCAGCCTCCACCACACCCGCGATTCCTCTGTGGGACCGCGTCAGATTTGCCAGCTGTGCCCGGCCTTGCCCTGATTGCCACTCGCTGGCTAGGCTAGCAGGCCAACCGAAGAGACTCGCCATGTCGGATTCCCGCTCCATCACGCTGGATGAAATCGATCGCCAACTGATCGCCCTGCTGCAAATCAACGCCCGCGAAAGTGTCGCCACCCTCGCCCGCCAGCTGGGTATCGCCCGCACCACCGTCAATTCGCGCCTGGAGCGTCTGGAGAAGAACAAGGTCATCTCCGGTTATGGCGTACGTCTGGGTCAGCGGGTGCTGGGTGGCGGGCTGCAGGCGTATGTGGGGATCAAGGTGCAGCCGCGCTCCGGCAAGGAAGTGGTGCGGCGCTTGAGTGCCATGGGACAGGTGCAGCAGCTGTGCGCGGTAAGCGGCGAGTTCGACTATGTGGCCTGGCTGCTTACGGACTCACCTGAGCAACTGGACCAGTTGCTCGACCAGATCGGCAGTGTCGACGGGGTGGAGAAGACCACCACGTCGATCATTCTCAGCAGCAAGGTGGATCGCGGTCAGCCGCTCTGATCAATCAGGCCTCCTGGCCGTCGAGCAGCCCCTCCAGAATCGCCGAAAGGCTCTCGGCAGAATGCTGCATCGACCAGACGATGTCTCGGCTACGCTCGGGGGCGTGGTGCTGGGCGTAGTCAGTGGCAATCTGGTTGAGGCCACGGGCCAGCAGGCAGGCGTGGACTAGAGCGTCGGCGGCGTCGATGCCAGGACGGATGGCGAATAGCGGCGGGTGGCTGGATTCGCAGTTGCAGAAGGGCTTTTCAGCGGTGGGTTGCAGTTTTACAGGTTGATCGGGCAAACGGTCAGTCATGGTATAGCCTCCAGATCACAGGGATGACTGGCGGCCAATCGCTTCCTTCTCACGGGAATTGGGTGGCAGCCATGCGCGAGGTGAGAACCGGCGAACTTGGAGGCGCATACCCGGCCAGGCAAAGCCTGCCCGCGCACAGCTGCCATAACAGTGCGCCTCTAGAAAGATCAGCGGGTTCTCACGCCCGATCACCGAATTTCCGGCGACCCGGTGAAGTTAACGATGAAGCCGTTCCCGCGATGCCAGACTGAGGCGATAGCGAGCGTAGGGTAATTCTTTATTTCGAGCGTTGGGTGTAGGAATTGGCTGATCAGACCCCGTCCAAAGTGTACTTATGCCCGCCAGAGAGGCCGCATGAGGCCACTAGGTGCTTGCCTTGCAATTTACTGCGCCTATCAGATCGAGCGCCGCCCGCGCGGCGCATCGCGAGCTGCGCTCGACCTGATAGGCACAGCAAATCGCACTACAAGCACTTCGTCATAAATAATTTTAAACTTACTTTTTCGACGAAAAGTAATACATTAAGACACCAATATGTACCTTAATTACGATTCCCCCACGCCTTAAAATGACCTCCAGGCACCTCCTATACTCAGGCTCCGCCACCCGCGCAGCCTCTCTGGCAAGGTCACTTCATGAACAAGAAAAACCGCCACCCCGCCGACGGCAAGAAGCCGATCACCATCTTCGGCCCGGACTTCCCCTTCGCTTTCGACGACTGGCTGGAACACCCCGCAGGCCTGGGCAGCATCCCAGCTGAGCGTCACGGTGAGGAAGTGGCAATCGTGGGTGCTGGTATCGCCGGCCTGGTGGCGGCCTACGAGCTGATGAAACTGGGCTTGAAGCCGGTGGTGTACGAGGCCTCCAAGCTGGGTGGCAGGCTGCGTTCGCAAGCCTTCAACGGCACCGACGGAATCATCGCCGAACTCGGTGGCATGCGCTTTCCGGTGTCGTCCACTGCCTTTTACCACTACGTGGACAAGCTGGGCCTGGAAACCAAGCCCTTCCCCAACCCGCTGACCCCGGCCTCGGGCAGCACAGTGATCGACCTGGAAGGCCAGACCTACTACGCCGAAAAAACCACCGACCTGCCCAAGCTGTTCCACGAAGTAGCCGACGCCTGGGCCGATGCGCTGGAAAGCGGCGCCCAGTTCGCCGACATCCAGCAGGCCATCCGCGACCGGGATGTACCGCGCCTGAAGGAACTGTGGAACAAGCTGGTCCCACTGTGGGATGACCGCACCTTCTACGACTTCGTCGCCACCTCGCGCTCGTTCGCCAAACTGAGCTTTCAGCATCGCGAAGTGTTTGGCCAGGTCGGCTTCGGCACCGGCGGGTGGGACTCGGACTTCCCCAACTCGATGCTGGAAATTTTCCGCGTGGTGATGACCAACTGCGACGACCACCAACACCTGGTCGTGGGCGGAGTGGAGCAGGTGCCGCAAGGTATCTGGCGCCATGTGCCTGAGCGCTGCGCCCACTGGCCGGAGGGCACCAGCCTGAGTGGCCTGCACGGCGGTGCGCCGCGCACCGGGGTCAAGCGCATTGCCCGTGCCGCTGATGGCCGCCTGGCGGTCACCGACAACTGGGGCGACACCCGCTACTACGGCGCCGTGCTCGCCACCTGCCAGACCTGGCTGCTGACCACCCAGATCGACTGCGAGGAATCGCTGTTTTCGCAAAAGATGTGGATGGCGCTGGACCGCACCCGCTACATGCAGTCGTCGAAGACCTTCGTCATGGTCGACCGGCCGTTCTGGAAGGACAAGGACCCGCAAACCGGCCGCGACCTGATGAGCATGACCCTCACCGATCGCCTCACCCGCGGCACCTACCTGTTCGACAACGGCGACGACAAGCCGGGTGTGATCTGCCTGTCCTACGCCTGGATGAGCGACGCGCTGAAAATGTTGCCGCACCCCGTGGAAAAGCGCGTCCAGCTGGCCCTGGATGCGCTGAAGAAGATCTACCCCAAGACCGATATCGCCGGGCACATCATCGGCGACCCAATCACTATTTCCTGGGAGGCAGACCCGCACTTCCTCGGCGCCTTCAAAGGCGCACTGCCGGGCCACTACCGCTACAACCAGCGCATGTACGCGCACTTCATGCAGCAAGACATGCCTGCCGAGCAGCGCGGCATGTTCATCGCCGGTGACGACGTGTCGTGGACCCCGGCGTGGGTGGAAGGCGCGGTGCAGACATCGCTGAATGCGGTGTGGGGTATCATGAACCACTTCGGTGGCCAGACCCACCCGGACAACCCCGGCCCGGGCGATGTGTTTGACGAGATCGGCCCGATCGCCCTGGCAGACTGACACAAGGAGGCACCATGCGCATTGCTCTGTTCCAGGGCGCTCCCAAGCCACTGGACGTGCCCGGTAACCTGCAACGGCTGCACCACCAGGCCCAGCTGGCTGCCGAGCGCGGCGCGCAACTGCTGGTGTGCCCGGAAATGTTCCTGACCGGCTACAACATCGGCCTGGCCCAGGTAGAGCGGCTGGCCGAAGCCAGCGATGGACCGGCGGCGATGGGCGTGGTGGAGATTGCCCAGGCGCACCGTATCGCTATTGTCTACGGCTATCCCGAGCGCGGCGATGATGGTGCGATCTACAACAGTGTGCAGTTGATTGATGCGCACGGCCGCAGCCTGAGCAACTACCGCAAGACCCATCTGTTCGGGGATCTGGACCGCTCGATGTTCAGCGCAGGCCCCGACCACTTCCCGGTGGTGGAACTGGACGGCTGGAAAGTCGGGCTGCTGATCTGTTACGACATCGAGTTCCCGGAGAACGCCCGACGCCTGGCGCTGGACGGTGCCGAACTGATCCTGGTGCCGACGGCGAACATGACCCCGTACGACTTCATCTGCCAGGTGACCGTGAGGGCGCGGGCGCAGGAAAACCAGTGCTACCTGGTGTATGCCAACTATTGCGGCTCGGAAGACCCGATCCAGTATTGCGGGCAGAGCAGCATCATCGGCCCGGATGGCAGCCTGCTGGCCATGGCCGGGCGGGATGAATGCCTGCTGCTGGCGGAGCTGGAGCATGAAAGGGTGGTGCAGGGGCGGGAGGCGTTTCCTTACCTGACAGACCTGCGCCAGGAACTGCACTTGCGTAAAAGCTGACTGGGGCCGGGCCTGCAAACAAATGGGTTAGCATGGACCGCAGTTACCGGAGTCCCCATGCCTGACACCACTCGCCATCTCACCCTCGCCAACGGCCTGCAGCTGACCCTGCGCCACGCCCCGCGCCTGAAGCGCTCGGCTGCTGCATTGCGGGTGCACGCGGGCAGCCACGACGCGCCCGCCAGGTGGCCCGGCCTGGCCCACTTCCTCGAACACCTTTTCTTCCTCGGCACCGCGCGGTTCCCCTTGGACGACGGCCTGATGCGCTACGTCCAGGCTCTCGGCGGCCAGGTCAACGCCAGCACCCGGGAGCGCGCCACAGACTTTTTCTTCGAAGTCCCGACCAATGCCTTGGCCGGAGGGCTTGAGCGCCTGTGCCAGATGCTGGCCGAGCCCGACCTGGGCATCGAGCGCCAACGCCGCGAACGCGAAGTGATCCACGCCGAGTTCATTGCCTGGTCGCGCGACCCGCAGGCTCAGCAGCAGTTCGCCTTGCTGCAATCGGTGTCGCAGGGCCATCCGCTAGGCGCTTTTCACGCCGGTAACCGGCACACCCTGGCCTTGCAGAACCCCGCCTTCCAGCAAGCCCTCGAAGGTTTTCACCAACGGTATTACCAAGGCGGCCAGATAACCTTGAGCCTGTGTGGCCCACAGTCTCTGGATGAGCTAGAACAGCTGGGCAGGCAGCATGCCTGCCTGTTCGCAACGGGCACGCCGGTGCCACAAACGCTGCCACCGTCATTGTCGCCAACGCGCGCGCGCCTGGTCTTTACCCATGAACAGCTCCCGGCAGGTGCCGAGCAGGCGCTGGAATTACTGATCAGCTGCCTCGGTGACAACCGCCCAGGTACCTGGCTGGATGCGCTGCGCCAACGTGGCTGGCTGCAAAGCTTCAAGGCCGAGATGCTGTACAACTTCGCCGGGCAGTTACTTTGGCGCATTGACTTGCAACTGAGCGCAAGCGCCAACCAGGAGGAAGCAGATGCCCTGCTGCAAGGTTGGTTCGGCTTCATCCGCCAGGCCGACCTTGAGCAGATCAACCACGCATTCGGCCTGCTGCAGCGCAGCCGCGCACGCAGCGCCGGCGCGCTTGAGCTGGCCCGCCGGGACAGCACGGGCCAGCCGTTCGCCAAACTGGACGCGCAAGGTCTGCTGGCCCTCAGTGCACTGCTGAAGGGCCTGCCGAGCCAAGCGCACGGGCAATGGCAGCTGCCCCCGGTCGACCCCTTGCTCATGGCAGATGTGCCCAATGCCCCAGCGCAACCTCTACCGCCGGCCCTGAAAACCAGCGACGTGCTGCCTGGTACCCGTCAGTGCGCTGCGCTGTACCTGCGCTGGCACGTGCCTTCGCCCTTGCGCCAGCGCATGCAGGCGGTGCTGGAACAAGCGCTGGCCCCATTGCAGGAGCGTTGCGAGCGCGCGTCGGTGCAACTGCTGTTCAGTGCTGTTGGCGAATACTGGCAATTGCGCTGCGCAGGGCAACCGGCAGCAGTGCTTCGGGCTGTGGAGCAGGCCCTGGCACTCATGCTCATGCCAGGAGAAAACTGCTGGCGGCCCTACGCGGCAACGGCACCGCCACTGATCCCCATCAGGGCCTTGCTCAAGCAACTGCCCGATGCGGTACTGGGCGCCCACCCCGCCAGTATGCCTGCCTGCACGCCGGCACAGCCGCAACTCGACAGCCTGTGGCAGCACACACACTGGCATGGCCTTGCCACAGGGTTCGACGATGTCGCTCTGGGCGCC
This sequence comes from Pseudomonas fortuita, assembly GCF_026898135.2. NCBI lineage: Bacteria > Pseudomonadati > Pseudomonadota > Gammaproteobacteria > Pseudomonadales > Pseudomonadaceae > Pseudomonas > Pseudomonas fortuita. The sequence goes on along the minus strand of NZ_CP114035.2, from coordinate 460,824 downwards.
TTGGGCACCGCGTTGCAGCAGTGCCCTGGGCAAGGCTCGCTGCCTGGCCCCTTGCCGAAATGGGCCAGACACCGTTGGCAGCACGCAGAAGTACCGGGAAGTGAACACGCCCTGCTGCTGTTCTGCCCGCTACCTGCGGCCAGCGAAGCCAGCGGGCGGCTGCTCGCACAACTGCTGCAAGGCCCGGTTTACCAAAGGCTGCGGGTAGAGCTGCAACTGGGCTACGCGGTATTCAGTACCTTTCGTCAGGTCGAGGGCGTCGGCGGCCTGCTGTTTGGCGTGCAGTCGCCGCATACCCGCCAGGCGCAGATCCTCGACCACCTGTTTACCCTCCTGCGCCAAGGCATCACGCTGGATCCGGGCGCTCGCCTGGCCTTGGCCGGGCAATTCGACGAGCCCGCCATGGCCAACGCCGACGTTGCCGAATGGGCATGGCAGACACACCTGGCTACACAACCTGGCAGGCTGGATGAGCTGCGCAAGGCTATCTTGAAGACGCGGCAGACGGATCTGGACCAGCTGCTGGGCACCCTGCTCGATAAGGATTGCCCTTGGCTCTGCTTGGCCAACGCTGCCGCGCCAGCCCTCGAATGGCCGTGAACAACCTCTCGATTGTTACGCCAATCGCAACGGCGCTTTTCGAATAATTAACCTTTCAGTACAAATTTTTCTTGTAAGATAGCGCAATCCCAGTTTCAGGGAACTGCCGAGCCATGGCGGTACCCAAGTAGTAGCTGAGCAACCCAACCCTCATTCGGAAGGAGTAATTCCATGTGGACCAAACCTGCTTACACTGACCTGCGTATCGGTTTCGAAGTCACCATGTACTTCGCAAGCCGCTAAGCCAGGCTTGCGCCTCAACGCCTCGGCCCGCCGGGGCGTTTTCGTTTTTACGATACGGTTTTCTGCATAGAGAGTGGCCATGTACATCCAGGTTCTCGGCTCCGCCGCCGGTGGTGGGTTCCCGCAGTGGAACTGCAACTGCGTCAACTGCAAGGGCTACCGTGACGGCACCCTGCGGGCAACGGCGCGCACTCAATCATCCATCGCCCTGTCCGACGACGGCGTGCACTGGGTGTTATGCAATGCCTCGCCCGACATCCGCGCCCAACTGCAAGGCTTTGCGCCAATGCAGCCGGCCCGGGCCCTGCGCGACACCGGCATCAACGCCATCGTCCTGCTGGACAGCCAGATCGACCACACCACCGGCCTGCTGAGCCTGCGTGAGGGCTGCCCACACCAGGTGTGGTGCACCGACATGGTCCACCAGGACCTGACCACCGGTTTCCCGCTGTTCAACATGCTCAGCCACTGGAACGGTGGCCTGCAGTGGAACCGCATCGAGCTGGAAGGCAGCTTCGTGATCGACGCCTGCCCCAACCTGCGCTTCACTCCGTTCCCCCTGCGCAGCGCCGCGCCGCCCTACTCACCACACCGCTTCGACCCGCACCCGGGCGATAACCTGGGCCTGCTGGTCGAGGACACTCGCACCGGCGGCAAGCTGTTCTATGCCCCAGGCCTGGGGCAGGTAGACGACAAGCTGCTGACGATGATGCACGGTGCCGACTGCCTGCTGGTCGACGGCACCCTGTGGGAAGACGACGAGATGCAGCGCCGCGGTGTGGGCACCCGCACCGGCCGCGAAATGGGTCACCTGGCGCAGAACGGGGCCGGTGGCATGCTGGAAGTCCTCGACGGCTTCCCGCGCCAGCGCAAGGTACTTATCCACATCAACAACACCAACCCGATTCTCGACGAAGACTCACCCGAGCGCGCCGAAGTCCTGCGCCGGGGCGTCGAAGTTGCCTTCGATGGCATGAGCATCGAGTTGTAACAACGAGCTCGCACAAGCAACTTAGTTCCCCTGTGGGATCGAGCCGAGACTCAGCTTTACAGGAGCCAGCCGAATGAGCGACGCACTGCCAATGTCACCTGCCGAATTCGAGCAGGCCCTGCGCGCCAAGGGCGCCTATTACCACATTCATCACCCGTACCACGTGGCGATGTACCAGGGGCGCGCCACCCGCGAGCAGATCCAGGGCTGGGTAGCCAACCGCTTCTACTACCAGGTCAACATCCCGATGAAGGATGCCGCGATCCTGGCCAACTGCCCGGACCGCGAAGTACGCCGCGAGTGGATCCAGCGCCTGCTCGACCACGACGGCGCACCCGGCGAGGACGGTGGCATCGAAGCCTGGCTGCGCCTGGGCCAGGCCGTCGGCCTCGACCCGGACCAGTTACGCTCCCAGGAGCTGGTACTGCCAGGCGTACGCTTTGCCGTGGACGCCTACGTCAACTTCGCCCGCCGCGCCAGCTGGCAGGAAGCGGCCAGCAGCTCGCTGACTGAACTGTTCGCCCCGCAAATCCACCAGTCGCGCCTGGACAGCTGGCCGCAGCACTACCCGTGGATCGACCCGGCCGGCTACGAGTACTTCCGCACCCGCCTGGGCCAGGCCCGCCGTGACGTGGAGCACGGCCTGGCGATTACCCTGCAGCACTACACCACCCGCGCGGGCCAGGAGCGTATGCTGGAGATCCTGCAGTTCAAGCTGGATATCCTCTGGAGCATGCTCGACGCCATGAGCATGGCCTACGAGCTGAACCGCCCGCCTTATCACTCCGTCACCCAGGACCGGGTGTGGCACAAGGGGATCACCCTATGAGTTTTGATCGCAAGCAGGTGCCGAACTGGCGCCCTGGCTACCGCTTCCAGTACGAGCCAGCGCAAAAGGGCCATGTGTTGCTTTACCCCGAGGGCATGATCAAGCTCAACGAAAGCGCCAGCCTGATCGGTGGCCTGATCGACGGCCAGCGTGACGTGGCAGCAATCATCAGCGAACTCGAACAGCAATTCCCCGATGCTCCGGACGTAGCCGAAGACATCGAGCAGTTCATGGAGGTGGCCCGTGCCGAACACTGGATCGTCCTCGCCTGAGTTACCGCCCACGCCCGAGGTCGGGCTGCCGCTGTGGTTGCTGGCCGAGCTCACCTACCGCTGCCCACTGCAGTGCCCGTACTGCTCCAACCCGCTGGACTTCGCCGCCCAGGGCCAGGAGCTGAGCACCGAACAGTGGTTCAAGGTGATGGCCGAAGCGCGGGAAATGGGCGCCGCGCAAATCGGTTTTTCCGGCGGTGAACCGCTGGTGCGCCAGGACCTAGCCGACTTGATCGGCGAAGCCCGCCGCCTGGGTTACTACACCAACCTGATCACCTCGGGTATCGGCCTGACCGAAGCGCGCATCGCCGACTTCAAGAAGGCCGGCCTGGACCATATCCAGATCAGCTTCCAGGCCAGCGACGAGCAGGTCAACAACCTGCTGGCCGGTTCGAAGAAGGCCTTTGCGCAAAAGCTGGAGATGGCCCGTGCGGTAAAGGCCCACGGCTACCCGATGGTGCTCAACTTTGTCACCCATCGGCACAACATCGACAAGATCGACCGCATCATCGAGCTGTGCATTGCCCTGGAAGCCGACTTCGTCGAGCTTGCCACCTGCCAGTTCTACGGCTGGGCGCACCTCAACCGCCTGGGGCTGCTGCCGACCCGCGCACAGCTGGAGCGGGCCGAACGCATCACCAATGAGTACCGGGACAAGCTCAAAGCCGAGGGCAGCCCGTGCAAGCTGATTTTCGTCACCCCGGATTACTACGAAGAGCGCCCCAAGGCCTGCATGAATGGCTGGGGCAACCTGTTCCTCACCATCACCCCGGACGGCACCGCGCTGCCCTGCCACGGCGCCCGCCAACTGCCGGTGCAGTTCCCCAATGTACGCGACCACGACCTGCACCATATCTGGTATGAGTCGTTTGGCTTCAACCGCTTCCGTGGTTATGAGTGGATGCGCGAACCATGCCGCTCCTGCGACGAAAAAGAAAAGGACTTCGGCGGCTGTCGCTGCCAGGCCTTCATGCTGACCGGCGATGCCAGCAACGCCGACCCTGTGTGCGCCAAGTCGGCCGACCACGGCATCATCCTCAAGGCCCGCGAGGAGGCGGAAACCGCCCAGCTCGCCATTGAACAGATGACCTTCCGCAATGATCGAAACTCCCGTGTCATCGCCCGCGGCTGAATTCAGCGCGGCCCAGGCGGTAGCCGCCGGCACCGACTTCACGGAACTCAAAGTCAGTGCCGACGGGCTGTTCTGGATTGAATTTCGCCCGGCCGATGGTGCTTGCCGTATCTGGCACTGGCTGTACCACCAGGCTAGATGCCTGACCCCGGATGGCTTCAGCGTGCGCAGCCGGGTCTACGAGTATGGCGGGGGCAGCTTCTGCCTGGGTGGCGACGGGCTGGTGTTCGTCAACGAAAAGGACCAGCAGGTCTACACCCAGCCGCTGGACGATTTGCCACCGCGTGCGCTCACCCAGGACGGCAGCTGCCGCTACGGCGATGTGCAGTGGCACGGTGGCCAGGTGCTGGCCGTCGAGGAACGCCATGCCGAGCAGGTAGAGCATCGTCTGGTTGCGTTGGGTGACAGCAGCCGCGAGGTGTTGGCCGAGGGCGCCGATTTCTATGCCTCACCCACTGTGAGTGCCGATGGCCAACGACTGGCATGGGTCGAATGGGACCGCCCGGCACAGCCTTGGACCGTCACCCGGCTGATGTGCCGCGTCCGCGACAGCAGTGGCCATTGGGGGCCCGCGCAGTGCGTGGCCGGCGATGACGAATCGCTGCAGCAGCCGCGCTTCGATGACGAAGGCCGTCTCTACTGTCTGTCCGACCGCAACGGCTTCTGGCAGCCCTGGGGCGAAGTCGATGGCCACTGGCAGGTGTTGCCTGCGGAGCTTGCCGACCACGCGGCAGCGCCTTGGCAAATGGGCACCTGCACCTGGTTGGCGCTGGGGCCGCAAAGCTACCTGGCCAGCTGGTTCAAAGACGGCTTCGGGCAATTGGGGCTGCGTGCTGAAGATGGCCGCATGGCGCGTTACGCCAGTGCCTACACACGCTTTCGCAGCCTGGCCATGGACAGCGAACACCTGTATGCCATCGCCGCCTCGCCCATCAGCCCGCCGGCAGTGATTGCCATTGACCGCCGCAACCACGAGGTACGCGTGCTGGCCGGTGGTGCCGAAATACTGCCGGCGGAACAGATCAGCCTGCCGCAGTCTTTCCACTACGGCAGTGAAGGCGAGCAGGCGCATGGTTTCTTCTACCCGCCATCACAGTCGCAGGGCGCTGCACCGCTGGTGGTGTTCATCCATGGCGGGCCGACGTCAGCCTGCTATCCCGTGCTGGACCCACGCATCCAGTACTGGACTCAACGCGGCTTTGCCGTGGCCGACCTGAACTACCGGGGCAGCACCGGCTATGGCCGTGACTACCGCCAGGCACTGCACCTGCGCTGGGGTGAGAGCGATGTGGCCGATGCTTGCGCGGCGGTCGAATACCTGGCTGCTCAGGGCTTGGTCGACCAGCACAAGGCGTTCATCCGCGGCGGCAGTGCTGGGGGCTACACCACCCTGTGCGCCTTGGCGTTCCATGACGTGTTCCGCGCCGGCGCCAGCCTCTATGGGGTCAGCGACCCGGTTGCCCTGGGCCGTGCTACCCACAAGTTCGAAGGGGATTACCTGGACTGGCTGATCGGCGACCCGCAGCAGGATGCCGAACGCTATCGCCAACGCACCCCTCTTCTGCATGCAGACAGCATCAGGGCGCCAGTGATTTTCTTCCAGGGTGAACTGGATGCGGTAGTGGTACCGGAGCAGACCCGAAAAATGCTCGCAGCACTCCAGGCCAAGGGTGTTCAGGCAGAGGGGCATTTCTATGCACTCGAACGGCACGGCTTCCGACAGGCAAATAACCTGGCGCATGCGCTGGAACAGGAGTGGCTGTTCTTTAGCAACGTGATCAACCCTCAACACAATAAAGTTTAAGTGTGCTTTGCATTCGGCAAACCCACGATTACCTGGCAATTCTGTCAGTAGACGTGTCTTGGTTCAGGCCCTAACGTCGCGGTATTCGCGCCGCCCTTGAATCTGAATGGATGCGCTATCAGGGCGGCGGCTATTGTAAATTGACAATGGGCCGCCATGATGGAAAAAGACGAACACGAAGCACTCCTCAAAGATCAAAAAAATGGCCATAAGCCTTTTGTAATGCGGGCATGGGCGCTATGGCTGCAATGGTTATCACCGTATAAAACCCAAGGTGCAATCCTTGAAAAGAACCAGCCGGAAGTTAAAGAGGAGCGCTGCCCACCCAGTGTCCCTGACAACTTTCTGATGTGGGTCGGGTCAACCACACCCCTCGACCGCACCCAGGAAGATGAGCAGAAAGCACCCAATGACCTGTTCAGAATGGTCGAAACAGGCGGTTCGGACACGGGTGCCAGCCTCAAGGTAGTCCACGATACCGAGCGAGGAAAAGTCTGGCTGTTTGACAAACCCGCCCACCCGACCAATTACCGGTGCGAGTCAAACTCCATCAAAGTGAATGTGGCACCCTACGAGGTCTATGAAGGCTGGGAAGAAAATCAGATTTACGACTTCTGTTGGAGCAGCAAGTTTCCGGACGTCGACAACGCGCCCTATGGCGATTATGTAATCTTTCAGTGGAAGTCCGAGGGCAGCAATATCTACCCTTTCTTCATGAAGGTGCAGGCCGGCCGGTTTGAAATGACGCACTACAACACCCGGCTTGATGGTGAAAAACACAAGGTGGTCTGGTGGACGCGAATTGAAGCGGACAAGTGGTACGACATCCGAATTCGGGTTCTGCTCTCCAGTGACCAAGATATCGGTACCGTTCAGCTCTTTCTGGATAATGCGCCCCAGAAATTCACGGCCGACCGGGAAGGAAAACCCAGGGAACCCGATGAAAAAGATCCTTGTACCCTCGTGTGCCAGACATTCTCCCCTGCCCGGCATTACTTGAAATGGGGCGCTTACAATACCGGGTTCCCACTGAACGCGCTGAAACACTACGTCGACAAACTCATGGTAAAACGCATTGCATAGTCAGCTTCGAAACTGATGGCTGTTGCGGGGGTGGAAGACCGGCATGTCTTCAACCCCCGGCGCCTCAGCGCTTGGCGATGATGTATACCGCGTGCACGATCCCTGGAATGTATCCCAGCAGGGTCAGCAGAATATTCAGCCAGAACGCCCCGCCAAACCCCACCTGCAGAAACACCCCCAGCGGAGGCAAAAGAATGGCAATGATGATGCGAATAAAGTCCATGCGAGTCTCTCCTGAAGGGTTACATCAAAGACTAGCCGCTCGCCACAGAGGTTCCACCAGCCAAAAAAAACGCCCCGGGCCGAATGAAACAGGCCAGGGGCGATGCGCAGGAACGCCAGACGGTTCGTAGAATTCTCGGTCTTGCTAAACAGCTACGCCGGCACCTCGCGGCGGGCCTGCTGCTGGGCATGCAGGCGCGCAAAGGCGCGTGCCAGGCGCAACAGCATTTCATCGATGTTGCCCTTGCTCACGGTCAGCGCTGGCGAAAAACGCACCACATCCGCTTGCGGCGCATTGAGCAGCAGGCCTTCGTGCAGGGCGGCCGCCACCAGCTCGCGGGCCAGGCTTTCCTTTAGCTGCAGGGCCCACAGCAGGCCTTGCCCGCGTACTTCACCCTGGCCATAGCGCCCGGCCAGGCGGCTCAGGCCTTCGCGCAGGTGGCGGCCGTTATCCTGCACCTGGGCAAAAAAGCCCGGCTCCAGCACGGTGTCCAGCACCGCCATGCCGGCGGCGCACATCAGCGCATTACCGTGGTGGCTGCCTTCCAGTTCGCCAGGCGCGGCGCAGCATGCTGTACCCCGGGCAAGCAACGCAGCCAGTGGCACCCCGCCGCCCAGGCCTTTGCCCAGGGTGATGATGTCCGCGCGCACTCCGTAGAGCTCCTCGGCCAGCAGCGCGCCACAACGACCGATACCGGTCTGCACTTCATCGAGGATCAGCAGGATGCCCAGTTCACGGCACAGCCTTTCCACACCCTTGAGGTACTCCAGCGTGGCGGGGATAACACCCGCCTCGCCCTGGATGGGCTCCAGCATGATGGCCACGGTGCGCGAATCCACTGCGGCGTGCAGGGCAGCCAGATCATTGAACGGCACCTTGCTGAAGCCCGGCAGGCCAGGCTCGCAGCGGTTGCACGGCAACGGGTCAGACGCCGACAACGCACCCAGGCTGCGGCCGTGGCAGGCCTGGCTGGCAGTGATGATGTGGTAAGCGCCGTTGCGGTGCAGTTGGCCCCACTTGCGGGCCAGCTTGATCGCACCTTCACAGGCCTCCGCACCGCTGTTAAGCAGGTAGGCCTGCTCGCTGCCGGTGCTCTGGCACAGGCGGTTGACCAACCCCAGCAAGCCACGGCTATGAAAGCCCGAACCCGGGTTGATCAGTGCCTGGGCCTGGTTGCCCAGCGCTTTCACCAGCACGCTGGGGCTGTGGCCCAGGCTGTTGACCGCACCGCCCTGGGTAAAGTCCAGGTAGGCATGCCCTTCGTTGTCCCACAACCAGGAGCCCTGCCCTCGCACGAACACCTGCGCTGCACGTTCGGCGCCGGGCATCAGGCGATCACGCGACAACTCATCAGCCTGCGGCACGATCACCGGCGCACGCTTGGGCTCGGCGACAGCGGCAGGTGCCGAACGGCGCAGGTTGAACAGGTTCATCAGGGCTCCAACCAATCACGGTAAAGGGCGGCCACGGTGCGGTCTTGATGCCGACACTCTATATTTTGCCTTGCCTATCAAAAGTGTTTTTCATCCTGGGTAACAATCAGCCTGATGACTGCTGTAACCCTTTGGAATACGGCGATAGACTAGGCTTCACGAGGGTTTTCGACCATTTCGTTTTTCCAGCATTTTCGATAAGTGTTACTTATGGATTTCCGCCAACTGCGTTATTTCGTCGCGGTGTACGAAGAAGGTCACGTGGGCCGCGCCGCCGAGCGCCTGTCGCTTTCCCAACCGGCGCTCTCCCAGCAGATCCGTCAGCTGGAACACAGCCTGGACCTGAGCTTGTTCGAGCGCAGCAACAAGCGCCTGCTGCCCACCCTGGCTGCCCATACCCTGTACAACCACGCCTTGCCATTGCTTGATGGCCTGCAACGCGCCCACGAGGCCATGCGCAACTTCAAGGGCCAGTCGCTGCGCACCCTGGCTATCGGCGTGTTGCAGACCGTGCGGCCCAGCCTGGTGCCACAGTTGCTCGAACGGCTGCGCAAGGCACAGCCGCACCTTGTCGTGCAGATATACGAGTTGTCGGGGCTGGAGATAGAACGGCGGCTGCTCAACGGCAGCCTGGATATCGGCATCAGCTACCTGCCACCGCGCCAGCCAGGGCTGCATGGCCTGCTGCTGTACGAAGATGAACTGCAACTGGTCATACCCGATACCCACCCCCTGAAGGATTTCAAGAAGGTGTCCATCCGCCAAGCCGCCGAGTTGCCCATGCTGATGCTGGGTGAGGAGTTCCAGATCCGCCAGATCTGGCAGGCGCAACTGGCCAGCCAAGGCCGACGGCCACACGTGCAGGCAGAGATGAACAACATGGCGGGCATTCTCGACAGCCTGGCGCACACGGCACTGGCCACCATTTTGCCGGGGCGGGCCAAGGAGGCTGCCGAGGATGATCAAGGGCTGCTGTGGAAGCCTTTGAGCGAGCCGCGGGTGCCGCTTAAGGTTGGCCTGGTGTTCCGCGATGCACAGCGCCAGCAGGCCTCTGTGGAACTGCTGCGCACGCTACTGGAGGAGGAGACGGACGCCCGCCTGTTGGGGGCGTCGCCGCTGGATGTGCTGGCCTGAAAAAACACGCGCACAAAGAAAACCCCGCCGAAGCGGGGTTTTCCAGACTGTTTCCCTGTGACATCCGTATCGCCCCGCCATCCTGGCAGGTGGTCCTTCGTCGTCTTCCTTGATCTGTCCTTTGCGCTTCCTGCGCAACGTCCATGTGGTAAAGATTAACCGTGGATCCAATCTTAGAACAGTGGTGAAAAGTCACCACGTCGTGTAGGAAAATGCTTACAAAGAGGATTCGTTCCCAGAAATGCCATGGCTGGGGGCCGCAAAGCGGCCCAAAAACATGTCAGAACTGCTCGGCATCCAGCAGGAACAGCGACTCACTCCCCGCCTTCACCGAAGCCACCAGCGAATCCACACGTGGCAACAACCGTGCAAAGTAGAACCGCGCCGTCCCCAGCTTGCCCGAGTAGAACGCCTCGTCCCCCTCACCCGCCTGGGCCGCCCGCGCCATCAGTGCCCACATGTAGGCATAGGCCACATAACCAAAGGCATGCAGGTACTCGACCGACGCCGCGCCGATTTCATTCGGGTTGCCTTTGGCCTGCTCCAGCACCCATTCGGTCAGCCCGTCGAGCTGGTCGAGGCTGGCAGCCAAGGGCTTGGCAAACTCGTCCAGTTCGCTGCCTGCGCTGGCAATGAACTGGCGAATCTCGTCGGAGAACAATCTGTAGTACGCCCCGCCGCTGGCCACCACCTTGCGCCCCATCAGGTCGAGGGCCTGGATGCCGTTGGTGCCTTCGTAGATCTGCGTAATGCGCACATCACGCACCAACTGCTCCTGCCCCCACTCACGGATGTAACCATGCCCACCAAATACCTGCTGGCCGTGCACAGTGCTCTCCAGCCCCAGGTCGGTGAGGAACGCCTTGGCCACCGGTGTCAGCAGTGCCACCAGCTCTTCGCTGCGCTTGCGCACGGCGGCGTCTTCGCTGTACTTGGCACTGTCCAGCTGCATGGCCACATAGGTCGAGAAGGCGCGGCCACCCTCGATCTGCGCCTTCATGGTCAGCAGCATGCGGCGCACGTCCGGGTGGACGATGATCGGGTCGGCGGCCTTGTCCTTGGCGTGCGGGCCGGTCGGGGCGCGGCTCTGCAGGCGGTCGCGAGCATATTCCACTGCGTTCTGGTAAGAGCGTTCGGCGGAGGCCAGGCCCTGGATACCCACGCCCAGGCGCTCGTAGTTCATCATGGTGAACATGGCCGCCAGGCCCTTGTTCGGCTCACCGACGATGTAACCGATCGCTTCGTCGAAGTTCATCACACAGGTGGCCGAGGCCTGGATGCCCATCTTGTGCTCGATCGAGCCGCATGTCGCCGGGTTGCGCGCGCCCAGGCTGCCGTCTTCATTGACCAGGAATTTGGGCACCAGGAACAGCGAAATGCCTTTCGGCCCCGCCGGGGCATCCGGCAGCTTGGCCAGTACCAGGTGGATGATGTTCTCGGTCAGGTCGTGCTCGCCGCCGGTGATGAAAATCTTGGTGCCGCTGACCTTGTAGCTGCCGTCGGCCTGAGGCTCGGCCTTGGTGCGGATGATGCCCAGGTCGGTACCGGCATGCGGCTCGGTCAGGCACATGGACCCAGCCCACACACCCGCATACATGTTCGGCAGGTACTTGGCCTTCAGCGCTTCGCTGGCGTGGGCATTGATCGACAGGCAGGCACCTGCAGTAAGCATCGGGTACAAGCCAAAGGCCAGGCTGGAGGCATTGACCATTTCCTCGACCTGAGCCGAGATGGCCTTGGGCATGCCCATGCCACCGAACACCGGGTCGCCGCCCACGCCTACCCAGCCGCCTTCGGCGTAGGTGTTGTAGGCCTCGATGAAACCGGCCGGTGTGCTTACCGCACCGTTGTCCCAGCGGCAACCTTCTTCATCGGCGGCGCGGCTAAGCGGCGCGATGGTCTTGGCGGTGACCTTGCCGGCTTCTTCCAGCACGGCCATGGCGGTGTCGGCATCGACTACCTCTGCCAGCCCGGGCAACTGCGCCCACTGCTCGGCCACGTTGAAGACTTCATTCAGTACGAAGCGCATGTCGCGCAGGGGCGCTTTATAGTCAGCCATGACAACCTCTCACTAGTCGGGTCGGGGCGGTCTCGGGGAACCGCGACACTGGGGTTGATGGCAGTGTAACCGAACAACTTTTACGAGACATAGGGTCATCACTTGACCGTACAGTCTTCTACGGTCACGCCGTACGCACCGCCCCACGCTGCGATTGCTGCCCATGCACCATGACACAATTGCGCCCCGCGCCTTTAGCGCTGTACAGCGCCTGGTCAGCAGATTTCAGCACCGCTTCGGGGTTACGGTGGTCAACCTGGCGCTCGGCTACACCGATGCTGATGGTGACCGACACCGTCCCGCCGCTGCTGCCCGCCCGCCGCTGGCGCCCGCTGGTATCGTCCTGTGGACGGCTGTTCTGGTCGCGCAGGTGCATCACATAGTTGGCGATCACCTCGCGCACGGCCTCCACGTGGGGCACGCATTCCTCGGCCGTCTTGCCGGCGAACACCAAGGCGAACTCCTCACCGCCATAGCGATACGCGCGGCCACCGCCGGTCACCTTGGACAAGCGGCTGGCAACCAGGCGCAACACCTGGTCACCCACATCATGCCCGTGGGTGTCGTTGAATTTCTTGAAGTGGTCCACATCGGTCATGGCGATTACGTAGTTGCGCCCCAGGCGCTGCATGCGCTCGTTCAGCGCACGGCGCCCCGGCAAGCCGGTCAGTTCGTCACGGAAGGCCATCTGGTAGGCCTCGTGCGCAACCGCTGCGGCGATCATCAACATCACCTGGCTGCACATGATGTTCAGGGTGAACGGCAAGATGAAGGTTTGCGGCAGCATCCAGAAAATACCCAGCAACCCGGTTATCAACGCGGCGTGCAACGGCCGCGGTGCGCGCAGGTATTGCACCACCAGCAGGAGGAAAACGCCGATGAACAACGGGTAGACCATCTGGATCAGACTCATCCACTGGCCATGCAAGGTGGGCCAGCGGATTTCCGCCAGCCAGGTCAGCAACGCTTCAGGGTAGCTTTGTTCAAGGGCTACCGCCACGCTGCCCACTGCGAACAGCACGGCGCCGCGAGCGACCATGTCCTGTAGCAGGTGGGTACGTTCTTGCCAGGCGCCGTATAGCCCGAACAGAGCGGGCAGCAGCAGGCACACCAGGTGGAAGATCACGGCCGCGTCCTCGCGCACGCGGCCATGGTCACGGTAGAAGTCGGTCTGGGTGTCGAGCAGGTAGTAGGCGATGTACACCGTGAGCATCATGAACAACTCACGCTGGCGACGGTAAACCGCGCAGTAGGCACCGCCCAGCAACAGGACCAAGGTGGGCAGGACGTTGAACAGCGATGTGAAAAAGACACTGAGGTCTCTCACATAGGCTGCGGCGAGCCCTGCCAGCAACAGGAACAGCGAAGGCAGGAAGTGGCTTGCGCGAACAGCGTTAAGACGAAACAAGGGTAATCTCCAACCCGGCAGATCAATAGTGGCATTGTGCCCTCACTTCATCGGCAGCGCACATGAACAGTTGAATTTCGTTTCAGATGCCATCCGGTGCAGGAACGCGCTAAACCTGAAAAATAAAAAAACCCGCCTGCCGGTGAGGGCAGGCGGGTTTTCGCTACAGCGGATAGATCAGTACGACAGGCCGAAGTGCTCTTCGTCCATCGCCATCAGGTTGTTGGCACCCGACAGCATGGTCGCCACATGCGTACGGGTACGCGGCAGGATACGTTGGAAGTAGAAGCGCGCAGTCTGCAGCTTGGCAGTGTAGAAGGCCTCTTCGCTGGTGCCGGCTGCCAGCTTCTCGGCTGCCAGGCGGGCGATGTCGGCCCAGAAGTAGGCCAGGCAAGCGTAGCCGGAGTACATCAGGTAGTCGACCGAGGCCGCGCCCACTTCCTCGCGGTCCTTCATGGCGGCCATGCCCACTTTCATGGTCAGCTCGCCCCACTCCTTGTTGATGGCCGCCAGCGGTTCGACAAACTCCTTGACCGCTTCATTGCCTTCCTGCGCCTGGCAGAACTTGTGCACGATCTTGGTGAAGCCCTTCAGCGCCTCGCCTTGGGTCATCAGCACTTTACGGCCGAGCAGGTCGAGGGCCTGGATGCCAGTGGTGCCTTCGTACAGCATCGAGATACGGCTATCGCGTACGTTCTGCTCCATGCCCCACTCGGCAATGAAGCCGTGGCCGCCATAGATCTGCACGCCGTGGTTGGCCGCTTCGAAACCGACTTCGGTCATGAACGCCTTGGCGATCGGGGTCAGGAACGCCAGCAGGGCATCGGCCTTCTTGCGCTCCTCTTCGTCCTGGCTGTACTTGACGATATCCACCTGCTTGGCGGTGAAGTACACCATCGCGCGGTTGCCTTCGGCAAAGGCCTTCATGGTCAGCAGCATGCGGCGCACGTCAGGGTGCACGATGATCGGGTCAGCGGCCTTGTCCGGGGCTTTCGGGCCAGTCAGGGAGCGCATCTGCAGGCGCTCGCGGGCGTACTTCAGGCCACCCTGGAACGCCACTTCGGCGTGGGCCAGGCCTTGCAGCGCGGTACCCAGGCGAGCCGTGTTCATGAAGGTGAACATGCAGTTCAGGCCCTTGTTGGCCGGGCCGATCAGGTAGCCGGTTGCAGCATCGAAGTTCATCACGCAGGTCGCGTTACCGTGGATGCCCATCTTGTGCTCGATGGAGCCGCAGCTCACGCCGTTGCGCTCGCCCACACCGCCTTCGGCGTCAGGCAGGAACTTCGGCACGATGAACAGCGAAATACCTTTGGTACCGGCCGGTGCATCCGGCAGGCGGGCCAGGACGATATGGACGATATTGCCGGCCATGTCGTGCTCACCGGCCGAAATGAAAATCTTGGTGCCCGACACTTTGTAGCTGCCGTCGGCCTGTGGCTCGGCCTTGGTGCGCAGCATGCCCAGGTCGGTACCGCAGTGCGGCTCGGTCAGGCACATGGTGCCGGTCCATTCGCCGGACACCAGCTTGGTCAGGTAGGTGTGCTGCTGCTCGGCAGTGCCGTGCGCAGAAATGGTGTTCATCGCACCGTGCGACAGGCCAGGGTACATGCCCCACGACCAGTTCGAACCGCCAACCATTTCGCTCAAGGCCAGGCCCAGCGACTCCGGCAGGCCTTGGCCGCCATGCTCGATGTCATGCGCCAGGCTCGGCCAGCCGCCTTCGACGAACTGCTCGTAGGCTTCTTTGAAGCCGGTCGGGGTTTTAACACCCGATTCGCTCCAGGTGCAGCCTTCCTGGTCACCCACACGGTTCAGCGGGGACAGCACCTGCTCACAGAACTTCGCACCTTCCTCAAGGATCGCGTCGACCATGTCAGGCGTGGCGTCCTGGCAGCCCGGCAGGCTCTGATAGTGCGCCTCATAGCCAAGCAGTTCGTCGCGAACGAAGCGGATATCACGCAAGGGGGCTTTGTAATCAGGCATTGCGATGAACCTCTGGGTCAGTTCTATGGGGGTGACCAGCTCTTGGCGGCCGTCTATCAAACAGTTGTTTGAAACTTACGTTTAGCTCCGCCTTCTGTCAAGGTTGGACTATGGTGCCATTTACGCCACCAAAAATGGCGTTTACGCCACACCCAGAAAAATCGCCGCCTCTGTGGGAGCGGGCGTGCCCGCGAAAAGGGCCCGGCCAGACATTAAAGAAGCCTGACCTGACGCATTCGCGGGCACGCCCGCTCCCACAGGGGCTGTGTTTAATTGAAGGGGGATCTGTCAGGCGTAGGTGTCGATGATCCGGCCGAGCATTTCGTCGGATGCCTTGACCACCTTTGCGCCAAGTTCGACTTCGGTTTTGCCTACGGCCATTTGCACCACGCTGGTGGCCATGTCCATCTGCTGGCTGCGGTCGACCGAACGCAGGCGTTCGGCCTGAAAATCGCTGGACTGGCTGGTGGCGGTACGTTCGGCGGTGGTGTTGGCGATCTGGCCGGCGGCCTGATCGACGCGGTTCTGGCCGGTCTGGATAGCGCTCAGGCCCGCGTAATAAGCGGAGCTACCGGTGATTTCCATGTCAGGACTCCATTGACGCTGGATGACGAACAGGCCTAATTAAAACAGGCTGGGCGCGAAAAGGCCCGTTTAAAAGCATAATGGCCTGGTGCCAGTTGATAGGCCTTGGGTATTCCCGCACCGGCCCTATCGCCGGCAAGCCAGCTTCTACAAGAGCGGTTTCCCCCGCGAAGGGGCCGGGCGTGGAAACGGCTAATCCAGCAGATCCAGCTGAAGGTGTTCAGCCACCATATCGGCACTGGCTTGCTTCAATTTGGGCACCCGCCCAAGGCAAGGCGCCGGCAAGCGCTCCGCCAGGCTCGCCAGATTCTCTTCAAGTCGCGAAGTACGGGGCTCGATGATGTTGGCCACCCACCCGGCCAGTTGCAGCCCGTCACGCTCGATGGCCTCGGCGCTGAGCAAGGCATGGCTGATGCAACCCAAGCGCACCCCAACCACAAGAATCACCGGCAACTGCAGCGCAACGGCAAGGTCGGAAAGATTCTCCAGGCCCGACAGTGGCACGCGCCAGCCACCTGCCCCTTCGACCAAGGTGAAATCGGCATTTTGTTGCAGCACATTGCGCATTGCCGCCAGCAGCTCCGGAACAGCCAACGTGACCCCCGCCTCACGCGCCGCCACATGCGGGGCAATCGCAGGCTCGAAGGCAAACGGGTTGACCTGCTCATAGGGCAACTTGATCGTGCTTTCGTCGATCAACGCCTGGGCATCGCTGTTGCGCAAGCCTTTCGCTGTCATCGTGCAGCCGGAGGCCACCGGCTTGGCACCCAGAGTACTCATGCCCTGCAAGCGCGCCGCATGCAAAAGCCCGGCGGCGATGGTGGTCTTGCCGACATCGGTGTCGGTACCGGCAATGAAATAGGCCTGGCTCATCTCGCTCCCCTTACGCCTGTGGCTTGCGCAACACACCATAGACCACCTGATAGGTGGCTGGCAGCCCCTCGGGCTGGCGAAATGCCTCATAGGCCTGCAACAGGCCCTGCATGCGGGCGCGGCCGGTGAGGCCTGAGGGGCGACCCGGGTTGAGGTTGTGTGCGCCCAGCGCCTTCAGTTCATGGGTCAGGCTGCGTACATCCGGGTAGTGCAGCACATGGGGGCAGCGCTGCAGCCCAAGTTGTGCAAAGCCACTGTCGGCACACAGGCGCTGGTAATCTTCAAACCGGCGGAAGCGGTTTACATGCACCAGGCCGTCCACCGCCTGCCAGCTGGCACGCAATTCGCCCAATGTCCCCACGCACAGGCTGCTGAAGGCCATTACGCCTCCCGGGCGCAGTACCCGCAACGCCTCGGCCAGCACACTGGCGAACTGGTCGCACCACTGCACGGCCAGGCTGGAGAACACAAGGTCGACACTGGCATCTCGCAGCGGTAAACGCTCGGCGTCACCGGCCACGTAGTAGCGCGCCCCACCCTGTTCATGCCGGGCGTGGCGCAGCATGCCTTCGGCGATGTCCACTGCCACACCGCTGGCCTGTGCGAAACGCTCGGCCAGCTTTCGGCTGAAATGGCCAGTGCCACTGCCCAGGTCCAGCCAGTGCGACGGCTGCATGCCTGCTGGCAACTGCTCCAGCAGGTTCAAACCGACAGCGCGCTGCAAGGCTGCCACGCTATCGTAGCTGGCCGCAGCGCGGGAGAACGAAGCCGCCACCTGGCGTTTGTCGGGCAATGCGCCGGGCAGGGTCGGACGGGAAAGGTCAGTCATCGCCACTCTCATGCAGGAAACTCTTGATGCCCGCCGCCAACTCCTGTGGGTACTCCAGCAGGAACGCGTGGGAACTGTCTTCGACCAGGCCCACTTCCACATCAGGCAGCAGCTCGCTCAACGCCGTCGCTGCCTCTGCCGGCACCAATGCATCGCTGCCTGCGAACAGGTGCAATTGCGGGCCGCCATAGGCCTGCAGTGCTTCGCGGGTGTCCAGCTTGGCCAGCACCTCAAGGCCGGTGCCCAGGTACAGCGGGTCGGTGTCCGGCACACCAACACCCAGTTGGCGTAGCAACGTGCGCGGCTGCAGGGCGCCATCACTGCATAAGGTACGGAAGCGTTTGAGGGTCACCTGTGTATGGCTGCGGCAGCCATCGAGGAAGGTGCCGAAGGTGTCTTCGGGCATGCCATGGGGCCAGTCTGGCCGGGCGACGAAACTGGGGTTGCTGGCCAGGGTAAGCAGGCCACAGCAGTAATCGCCGCGCTGTTTCGCCAGCGCGCTGGCCAGCATGCCACCGAGCGACCAGCCGCCCAGCCAGACATTGCTGGGCAGCTTGCGGTCCAGGTGATCCACCCAACCCTGCACATCGCTGTGGTCCAATTCCGGCAGTGGCATCAGCTCTACCTGCAGGCGGGTATCCTGGGCGCGCAGGCTGGCCGCCAGCGGCTCCAGTGAAGCAGTACCCAGCCCCCAGCCGGGCAGCAGTACAAGACGATTACGCATCGGCGTTCTCCAGTTGTGGATAACACTCGGCCAATGCATTCAACAATAGCTGCACCTGCGCCTCGCTGTGCGCGGCGCTCAGGGTTACCCGCAGGCGTGCGCTGCCGGCCGGTACGGTGGGCGGGCGGATGGCGGTCACCAGCAAGCCGCGCTCGCGCAACATACGCGACAGGCGCAGGGCCTGTGCGCTGTCGCCAATCATGATCGGCTGGATCGGCGTCGGGCTGTGCATCAACGCCAGCCCGATCTGCTGCGCACCTTCGCGGAACTGGCGAATCAACGCTGTCAGGTGCTCGCGACGCCAGGTTTCACGGCGCAGCAGCTCCAGGCTCTTGAGCGTGGCGCAGGCCAGCGCAGGTGGCTGGCTGGTGGTGTAGATGTAGGGGCGGGCGAACTGCACCAGTGTCTCGATCAACGCTTCGCTGCCGGCAACAAAAGCGCCAGCCGTACCGCAAGCCTTGCCCAGCGTACCGATCAGCACCGGCACATCTTCCAGGCCCAGGCCGAAGTGCTCGACGATGCCGCCGCCCTGTGCGCCGAGGGTGCCCAGGCCATGGGCATCGTCGACCATCAGCCAGGCACCGCGGGCGCGTGCGACCTTGGCCAGCGCCGGCAGGTCGGCCACGTCGCCGTCCATGCTGAACACGCCATCGGTCACAACCAGCGTATTGCCAACGGCCTTCTCCAGGCGGCTGGCCAGGCTGGCCGGGTCGTTGTGAAGGTAGCGGTTGAAGCGTGCACCGCTGAGCAGCCCGCCATCCAGCAGCGAGGCGTGGTTCAGGCGGTCTTGCAACACCGTATCGCCCTGCCCCACCAGCGCGGTGATGGCGCCCAGGTTGGCCATGTAGCCCGTGGAGAACAACAACGCACGCGGGCGCCCAGTCAGTTCGGCCAGCGCCTCTTCAACCTGATGGTGCGGCGTACTGTGGCCCACCACCAAATGCGAGGCCCCTCCCCCCACACCCCAGCGCTCGGCGCCGGCCTGCCAGGCGGCGATCACCTCAGGGTGGTTGGCCAGGCCCAGGTAGTCATTACTGCAGAAGGCCAGCAGCCGCTGGCCGTCGACCACCACTTCAGGCCCTTGCGGGCTCTCCAGCAGTGGCCGCTGCCGATACAGGTCTGCGGCGCGCCGTTCGGCCAGGCGCGCCGCCAGGTCGAAGGCCATATCAGGCCGATGCAGCGTTGTAGAACATCTCGCTGCTGCGCTGTTCGACCAACGCCTGCTCGATGGCCGCCTGATGCACTTCGTCGGCATGCTCCTCACGCGCTTCTGGCTTGATGCCCAGGCGTGCGAACAATTGCATGTCTTTGTCGGCCTGTGGGTTGGCAGTGGTCAGCAGTTTTTCGCCGTAGAAGATCGAGTTGGCGCCAGCCATGAACGCCAAGGCCTGCATTTGCTCGTTCATCTGCTCGCGGCCGGCGGACAGGCGCACGTGCGACTTGGGCATCAGCAGGCGGGCGACGGCCAGCATGCGGATAAAGTCGAACGGGTCGACGTCCTCTTCTTCGGCCAGCGGCGTGCCGGCAACCTTGACCAGCATGTTGATCGGCACCGACTCCGGGTGCTCGGGCAGGTTGGCCAGCTGAATCAGCAGGCCGGCGCGGTCGTCCAGCGACTCGCCCATGCCCAGGATGCCGCCAGAGCAGATCTTCATCCCCGCATCGCGCACATAAGCCAGGGTCTGCAGGCGCTCGCTATAGGTGCGGGTGGTGATGATGCTGCCGTAGAACTCCGGTGAGGTGTCGAGGTTGTGGTTGTAGTAGTCCAGGCCGGCCTGGGCCAGGGCCCGAGTCTGCTCCTCGTCGAGCTTGCCCAAGGTCATGCAGGTTTCCAGGCCCATGGCCTTCACGCCTTTGACCATTTCCAGCACGTAGGGCATGTCTTTGGCCGACGGGTGCTTCCACGCCGCGCCCATGCAGAAGCGGGTAGAACCGATGGCTTTGGCGCGGGCAGCCTCTTCCAGCACCTTCTGCACTTCCATCAGCTTCTGTTTTTCCAGCCCGGTGTTGTAGTGGCCGGACTGTGGACAATATTTGCAATCTTCCGGGCAGGCGCCGGTCTTGATCGACAGCAGGGTCGACACCTGCACCCGGTTAGGGTCGAAATGCGCGCGGTGCACGGTTTGCGCCTGGAACAGCAAGTCATTGAACGGTTGCTGGAACAGCGCCTTGACCTCGGCCAGGGACCAGTCGTGACGTGTTGTTGCAGTTGTGCTGGCGCTCATCGGCGTTTCCTTGTTTAGGCTGAAGCTGGCGCCGGGACAGGAAAGCCCACAAGCGCATCACGGATAGCTCGCATAGTTACGGAAGGCCCATGAACTGTCAACCACACTGGAAAAGACTGGTTTACAAGTGCTCACTTATTAATCAATCGTGTTTATTGTGCGATGAGCCTGTCGAGCAGCACTACCCGTTGTGCATCGCCTGCGAGCAGGAACTGCCATGGCTGGGTGACCACTGCCTGCGTTGTGCCTTGCCCTTGCCCATGGCCGGCCTGACCTGCGCCCAGTGTTCCCAGCGCTTGCCGGCCTTCGATAAGGTCGTTGCGCTGTGGCATTTCGGTTTTCCGGTGGACACGTTGATCAGCCGCTTCAAGCACAACCGTCAGTGGCCTCTGGGCCGGCTGATGGCTGAATTGTTGGGGCATGGGCTAATGCATCGCTTTGCCGAAGGGCTGCCCCGTCCTGACCTGCTGTTGCCTGTACCCCTGGCCAAGCGTCGACTGCGCGAGCGTGGGTTCAACCAGGCAGGAATGCTTGGGCGGTGGCTGGGGTCGCAATTGGGGGTAAATTGCGATGAGCGAATACTGGCGCGCACGCGCGAGACACCGGCACAGCAACGTCTGGACGCCAAGGCACGGCGGCACAATTTGCGTCAGGCGTTTGCTGTAACCCGTGAACTGGAAGGCAAGCATGTCGCCATCGTCGATGATGTATTGACCACCGGTGCCACTGCCCAAGCTATTGCCCAGGCACTACGCAGGGCAGGCGCGCGGCGGGTGGATGTGTATTGCCTGGCACGTACGCCCAAGCCGGGGTATATCTGACCAGGCGCGGATCGCCGCTCCTGCACACTATCCATTCTGACTATAACGACGAACGCCCATGCCCCTACCCACGCTTCTCACCCAGCACATCGCCCGCCGCCCCCAGCGTATCGCTCTGCTGCAGCACATTGCCGAGCAAGGCTCGATCACCCGCGCAGCGAAGGCAGCGGGTATCAGCTACAAGGCTGCCTGGGATGCCATCGACGAGCTCAACAACCTGGCCAGCCAGCCGTTGGTCGAGCGCAGCACCGGTGGCCGTGGCGGTGGTGGTGCGCGCTTGTCGCCGGAAGGCGAGCGGGTGCTGCGCTTGTATCAACGGCTGCAGACACTGCAGGCGCAAATGCTTGAAGCCGCCGAAGAATCCAGCGACCTCGACCTGCTCGGGCGCCTGATGCTGCGCACCAGTGCGCGTAACCAGCTGCAGGGCCAGGTCAGCGGCCTGCGTCGTGAAGGCCGATATGATCGCGTCAGCCTGGCATTAGGCGGCGGGCTGGAGATTGATGCGCTGATCACCCACGACAGCACCGCGCGGCTGGAGCTGACACTGGGGACGATGGTGGTGGCGCTGCTCAAGGCGGGATGGGTACGGTTGCTGGCGGAGGGGGAAGCCCCCGAAGCGGGCAGCAACTGCTTGAACGCAACGGTGGAAGAGGTGCTGGCAGAGGATGACGGGCCCAGTGAGCTCCGGCTGGCGTTGGGCAATGGGCAGACATTGTGTGCCATTGCCGAGGCGCACTGGTTGGCTGGGCAGCCGGTGGCGGCGGGCAGTGCGGTGCAGGTGCAGTTTCATCCGTCCTATGTGTTGATCGGGGTTCCTGCATAGCCTGGCCGCGCTTCAGCGCGGTTCGCGGGTAAACCCGCTCCCACAGGGAACGCGCCGCCTGAGACATGTGCACAAAACCTGTGGGAGCGGCTTTAGCCGCGAAGAGGCCGGTACAGGCATAACGCGTTACCATGGCCCCACGCTGCTTACCCTCCGGAGTCACCATGTCCCACCCCTTCGACACCCTCACCCCCGACCTGGTCCTGGACGCAGTGGAAAGTATCGGCTTTCTCAGCGACGCCCGGGTGCTGGCACTGAACAGCTACGAGAACCGCGTCTATCAGGTGGGCATTGAAGACGCTCAGCCGCTGATCGCCAAGTTCTATCGCCCAGGCCGCTGGACCGATGCGGCGATCCTCGAAGAACACAGCTTCACCGCCGAACTCGCCGACTGCGAGGTGCCTGTGGTTGCGCCGATGCAGCACGACGGCCGCACCTTGTTCGAGCACCAGGGCTTCCGTTTCACTCTGTTCCCGCGCCGCGGCGGCCACGCTCCGGAGCCGGGCAACCTCGACCAGCTCTACCGCCTTGGCCAGCTGCTCGGCCGCCTGCATGCCGTAGGCGCCACCAAACCATTCGAGCACCGTGAGGCCCTGGCTGTGGAGAACTTCGGCCACGCCTCGCTGAACACCCTGCTGGACGGTGGTTTTGTCCCGCGCGAACTGTTGCCGGCCTTCGAGTCCGTAGCACGCGACGTGCTCAAGCGTGTCGAGGACATCTACGCCCGCACACCGCACCAGCTCATCCGCCTGCACGGCGACCTGCACCCCGGCAACCTGATGCACCGAGACGAGGTGTACCACGTGGTCGACCTTGACGACTGCCGCATGGGCCCGGCAGTGCAAGATCTGTGGATGATGCTGGCGGGCAACCGCGAGGAGCGCCTGGGGCAACTGGCCGAACTGATCGACGGTTACAACGAGTTCCACGATTTCGATCCGCGCGAACTGGCCCTGATCGAGCCGTTGCGTGCCCTGCGCCAGCTGCACTATAGCGCCTGGCTGGCGCGGCGCTGGGACGACCCGGCATTCCCGCCCAGCTTCCCCTGGTTTGGCCAGCCACGCTACTGGGGCGACCAGATTCTTGCGCTGCGCGAGCAGATGGCTGCGCTGGATGAGCCACCCCTGAAATTGTTCTAGAGGTAGGGACGTCTCTGTCTACAATAGGGGTCGCTATATTTAGCTACCTAAGCAAGGATTCTGCATGCACGCCGCAAACCCGCGTCGCGGGTACATATTGGGCCTGAGCGCCTACATCATCTGGGGCCTGTTCCCCATTTACTTCAAGGCAATCCAGAACGTCCCGGCAGTGGAGATCATTGTCCACCGGGTGCTCTGGTCGGCACTGTTCGGCTCGCTGCTGCTACTGGTGTGGAAACACCCCGGCTGGTGGCGCGAACTGCGTGACAACCCGCGCCGGCTGGGCATTCTGGCGCTGAGCGGTGCACTGATCGCCGGCAACTGGCTGACCTATGTGTGGTCGGTAAACAACGGCCGCATGCTCGAGGCCAGCCTGGGTTACTACATCAACCCGCTGATCAACGTGTTGCTGGGCATGCTGATACTTGGCGAGCGCCTGCGCCGCCTGCAATGGCTGGCGGTGGGCATGGCCGCCTTAGGCGTAGCACAGCAGGTGTGGCAGGTAGGCAGCCTGCCTTGGGTGTCGCTGGTGCTGGCGTTGAGCTTCGGCTTCTACGGGCTGATTCGCAAACAGGCGCCAGTGGCGGCATTGCCGGGCCTGGTGGTGGAAACCTGGATGCTGGTGCCGCTGGCCCTTGGCTGGCTGCTGCTGCACCCGGCGGCGATGAGTGCCCAAGGGGCGTTTTACACCAGCAGCGAAGCCTTGTGGTTGATGGCTGCCGGGCCGGTAACGCTGATACCGCTGGTGTGCTTCAACGCTGCGGCGAGGCACCTGCCGTATACCACCTTGGGCTTCCTGCAGTACCTGGCGCCCACCTTGGTGCTGTTGCAGGCCGTCCTGCTGTTCGATGAACATTTGTCGTCGAGCACCCTAGTGGCGTTCATGTTCATCTGGGCGGGTCTGGCGATTTACAGCGTTGATGCGTGGATGAGTTTGCGCAAGCGAAGCTGATCAATAAATGATCAAAACCATGCAGGCCACGTGGTTCGTGGCCTGCAGCGACATCTCCAAAGGTTATCCACACCCTCGTCCCCGTGCTTTGTGCACAAGCGGCTGAAACTTGAACGTTTTTTGATCAAAACCGTGCAAGGCACAGGGTACCTGGGCTGGAGCGCTACACCCCCAGGTTATCCACAGGGCCTTCCCCGTGATATCGGGATAACCGCAAGGGGCTGCAATGCAGCCCCCGGCAATGTCGGATCAATCCTCCGCCCGCAACTTCAACTCCACCATCAAATCATCCGCCAGGCTCTCCAGCTTCTGCTGCAGTTCATCCAGTGAAAGGGTCAACGGCAGCGCCAGCAAGGCATCTGCATGAAACAGTGGTTCGCTGCTCATCGGTGCCGGCCGTACCTCAGTGGTAAACCGCTCAAGGTTCACGCCCAGATCCGCCAGCAACCGGGTAATGTCGCGCACGATCCCCGGCCGGTCATTCCCCACCAGCTCCATGGCAATCGGCTTCCAGGTGCACGACGGTTCAATACCGCTCTCGGCAATCAGCACCCGAATGTCATACCTCGCCAACCCCTGCAACGACGCCACCAGTTCAGCATAATTCTCTGCCGGCACCGCCACCCGCAAGATGCCGGCAAACTGCCCGGCCATGCGCGACATGCGGCTTTCCAGCCAGTTGCCACTGTGGTCGGCGATGCACTGGGCAATGCGTTCGACCTGGCCGGCCTTGTCAGGGGCGATAACAGTCAGTACAAGATGATCCACAAGCCCTTCCTCGTGTCGGACCGCGCCCGGCGGCAGTAAATCGGGGGATCGACTCAGTATAGGCAAGGCGCGGCAACCTGCCGCAGGGCGGCCAGCACAACGAATCGTGTACTGTTTCAAGATTTATCTGGAACAATCCACCTGTTTTTTGCGAACATACCCACTCCCAGCGTGACCATACGCGACCAACGGGTCGCATAACGGCGCTTTTAGTCTGATTTTGCCCCGCCTACTGCTTCATGTAGTATCCCGTGGCGCGGACTACAAAACGTCGTTTGGATGTCTGCCAAGGCGCCTGTGAAAATACGCACACTGCCTGCCGGCCTGTCTGGCAAGCCGCACCCAGCCGCGCCCGGTACAACCCGGGGGCACGCACTGGTGCCGTGTTTAGAGAAGCGCTACAGGCTTAATACAGAAGAGCGAAATAGCTGAGCAGAGTGAGGCAAGCAATGACTGGATACGTTCAAGTCGGTGGCCTTCAGGTCGCCAAGGTCCTGTACGACTTCGTGAACAACGAAGCCATCCCCGGGACCGGCATCGTCGCCGAGCAGTTCTGGGCGGGTGCAGAGAAGATCATCAATGACCTCGCTCCAAAGAACAAAGCCCTGCTCGCCAAGCGCGACGAGCTGCAAGCCAAGATCGACGCCTACCATCAGGCACGCAAAGGCCAGGCCCACGACGCCGTCGCCTACAAAGCATTCCTCCAGGAAATCGGCTACCTGCTGCCACAAGCCGACGATTTCCAGGCCACCACCCAGAACGTGGACGAAGAAATCGCCCACATGGCCGGTCCGCAGCTGGTTGTTCCGGTGATGAACGCCCGTTTCGCCCTGAACGCCGCCAACGCCCGCTGGGGTTCGCTGTATGACGCCCTGTACGGCACCGACGCCATCAGCGATGAAGGCGGCGCCGAAAAAGGCCAGGGTTACAACAAGGCCCGTGGCGACAAGGTCATCGCCTTCGCCCGCGCCTTCCTCGACGAAGCCGCGCCACTGGCTGCCGGCTCGCACGTCGACTCCACCGGCTACCGCGTCGAAGGCGGCAAGCTGATTGTTGCCCTCAAAGGCGGCAGCAACACCGGCCTGCGTGACGATGCCCAGCTCATCGGCTTCCACGGTGATGCTGCTGCACCGACCGCCGTGCTGCTCAAGCACAACGGCCTGCACTTCGAGATCCAGGTTGATGCCAGCACTCCGGTTGGCAGCACCGACGCCGCTGGCGTCAAAGACATCCTGATGGAGTCGGCGCTGACCACCATCATGGACTGCGAAGACTCGGTTGCCGCCGTCGACGCCGACGACAAGGTCATCGTCTACCGCAACTGGCTGGGTCTGATGAAAGGCGACCTGGCCGAAACCGTGACCAAGGGTGGTAAAACCTTCACCCGCACCATGAACCCGGACCGCGAGTACGCCGCGCCCAACGGCGGCAGCGTGACCCTGCATGGCCGTTCGCTGCTGTTCGTGCGCAACGTTGGCCACCTGATGACCAACCCGGCGATCCTCGACGCCCAAGGCAACGAGATCCCCGAAGGCATCCAGGACGGCCTGTTCACCAACCTGATCGCCCTGCACAACCTCAACGGCAACACCAGCCGCAAGAACACCCGCAGCGGCAGCGTGTACATCGTCAAGCCGAAGATGCACGGCCCGGAAGAAGTCGCCTTCGCCGCGGAAATCTTCAGTCAGGTCGAAGACCTGCTGGGCATGCCGCGCAACACCGTCAAGGTTGGCATCATGGACGAGGAGCGCCGTACCACGGTCAACCTCAAGTCCTGCATCAAGGCAGCCGCCGAGCGCGTGGCGTTCATCAACACCGGTTTCCTTGACCGCACAGGCGACGAAATCCACACCTCGATGGAAGCCGGCGCCGTGGTGCGCAAGGGCGCCATGAAAAACGAGAAGTGGATCGGCGCCTACGAGAACAACAACGTCGACGTTGGCCTGGCCACCGGCCTGCAAGGGCGTGCGCAAATCGGCAAGGGCATGTGGGCCATGCCCGATCTGATGGCCGCCATGCTCGAGCAGAAGATCGCTCACCCGCTGGCCGGTGCCAACACCGCCTGGGTACCGTCGCCGACGGCCGCTACCCTGCACGCCCTGCACTACCACAAGGTGGACGTCCAGGCGCGTCAGCGTGAACTGGCCTCGCGCACCCCGGCATCGGTGGACGACATCCTGGCCATCCCGCTGGCCGCCGACACCAACTGGTCGGACGAAGAAATCCGCAACGAGCTGGACAACAACGCCCAGGGCATCCTCGGCTACGTGGTGCGCTGGATCGACCAGGGTGTGGGTTGTTCGAAGGTGCCAGACATCAACAACGTCGGCCTCATGGAAGACCGTGCCACCCTGCGCATTTCCGCCCAACTGCTGGCCAACTGGCTGCGCCATGGCGTGGTCAGCCAGGAGCAGGTGCTGGAAAGCCTCAAGCGCATGGCCGTGGTGGTCGACCAGCAGAACGCCGGTGACGCACTGTACCGCCCGATGGCGCCGAACTTCGACGACAACATCGCGTTCCAGGCGGCTGTAGAGCTGGTGGTGGAAGGTGGCAAACAGCCGAACGGCTATACCGAGCCTGTGCTGCACCGCCGTCGCCGCGAGTTCAAGGCGCGTAACGGGTTGTAAACCGCAAGGGGCCGCTTTGCGGCCCATTCGCGGCACAAGGCCGCTCCTACAGGGGAACGCATAACCCTTGTAGGAGCGGCCTTGTGCCGCGAATGGGCTGCAAAGCAGCCCCTTTCTGCATCACTCTATTTTCAGTTCTTTCTTCACCAGTTCCAGCAGCTTGCCCAGGTCGACCGGCTTGAGCAGGAAATCCACCACCCCCAGGTGCATCACGTCCACCGCCTCTTTCACATCCGTGTCGCCCGACACCACGATGATCGACAACGCTGCGCGCTCCGACTCGCGAATCTGCCGGATCAGGTCCAGACCGTCCTCTGGCTGCATGCGCAAATCGGTGATCATCAAAGCAATCCGTTGCTGGTAATGCAGGTACAACCTGGCTTCTTCTGCCCCGTCCGCCCCCACCGCATCGATGCCCCGGCTTTTCAGGTACACGATTAGCGCCTCGCGGTTAACCGCGTTGTCATCTACCACCAGCACCAACGGCCTGGGTGCCACAGGCGCACTCACCACGGCCAATGCCTCACGCTCGGCGTCGCTCAAGATGTCGGTGTGCTCAGGCATGCTCATCTCGTCAAAAAAATTCCGCTTCAGCCTTAGGACCACATTACTCGCGTAACCCGTTTCGCCTTTCGTCGGGTCTTTGACAGGGGGCCTTCATAGACTTACGTCCAATGGGCACCACCCCGCCGCAAGCCGACCATGGAGGCAGAAAACAACAGGGCCGGCACCTATATATAGATATATATAGTTCGGCATAGCGATACGGTCAGTTTCATGAGCAAAAAGGACGCCTACAGCCAGGCGGGCAGGACAGCAGTACTGCAGAACATTCAGGGCACCCTGCAGTTCCTGCAGCGCTTTCCGCCGTTCAACCAGATGGAGCACAGCCACCTGGCCTACCTGGTCGAGCAGTGCCAGCTGCGCTTCTATGCCTGCGGCGAGAGCATCGTCAAGCCTGCCGACGGGCCGATCGAGCACTTCTACATCGTCAAGCAGGGCCGCGTGGTTGGCGAGCGCCAGCACCTGGTCAAGCCTGGCGTGGAAACCACCTTCGAAATCACCAGTGGCGAGTGCTTCCCGCTGGCGGCCCTGCTGGGCGAGCGGGCCACCCGCACCGAGCACCTGGCCGGTGAAGATACCTTCTGCCTGCAGTTGAACAAGGCCGCGTTCATCCGCGTGTTCTCGATGTCTGAAGTGTTTCGGGATTTTGCCCTGCGCGGAGTCAGCAGCCTGCTCGACCAGGTCAACCAGCAGGTGCGACAGCGTGCCGTGGAAACCCTCGGCACCCAGTACTCGCTGAACACGCCATTGGGTGAACTGGCCATGCGTCATCCGGTGGTGTGCAGTGGCGACATGTCTTTGCGCGAAGCCGTGCGGCTGATGCACGAGCAGCAGGTCGGCAGCATCGTGGTGGTCGACCCGCAGCGCTACCCCACCGGCATTTTCACCCTGCGCGACCTGCGCCAGGTGGTGGCCTCGGCGGATGCCGACCTGGGCGCCCCCATCGAGCGGCACATGACAGTCAAACCCTTCTACCTCAGCCCTCAGGCCAGCGCTTTCGACGCGGCCATGGCCATGACCGAGCGGCATATCGCCCATGTGTGCCTGGTGGAAAACCGGCGCCTGTGCGGTGTGGTTTCCGAGCGTGACCTGTTCTCGCTGCAACGGGTCGACCTGGTGCACCTGGCGCGCACCATCCGCCATGCGCCCCGGCTGGACACCCTGGTCTCGCTGCGTGGGGAAATCAGCCAACTGGTCGAGCGCATGCTCGCCCACGGCGCATCGTCCACGCAGATCACCCAGATAATCACCCTGCTGAACGACCACACCGTGTGCCGGGTGATCGAGCTGGCGCTGGCCGAGCGCGGCGACCCGGGCGTGCCGTTCAGCTGGTTGTGCTTTGGCAGCGAGGGGCGCCGCGAGCAGACCCTGCACACCGACCAGGACAACGGCATCCTCTTCGAAGCGCTAGACCGTACCGAAGCCGACGCCATCCGTGCCCGCCTGCTGCCGCTCGCGCAATACATCAACCAGTGCCTGGCCCAGTGCGGCTTTACCCTGTGCAAGGGCAACGTCATGGCGGGCAACCCTGACTTGTGCCTGTCGCGCAGCGAGTGGGCACGGCGCTTTGCCGGCTTTGTGCGCGAGGCCAGCCCGGAGAACCTGCTGGGTTCGAGCATCTACTTCGACCTGCGGGTGGTGTGGGGCGATGAGCAAGGTTGCGAGCAACTGCGCCAGGGCCTGCTGGAGCAGGTGGCCGACAACCGCATCTTCCAGCGCATGCTGGCCGACAATGCCCTGCGCCAGCGCCCGCCGGTGGGCCGCCTGCGCGAATTCGTGCTGACCCGACAGGGCAACGACAAGGCCGCCACCCTCGACCTCAAGGTCCAGGGGCTGACACCCTTCGTCGACGGCGCCCGGCTGCTGGCGTTGGCCAATGGCGTCGGTGCTTGCAATACCCTGGAACGGCTGCGCCAGCTGGTAGCCAAGGGCGTGATCGAGCCACTGGACGGCGCGGCCTATGAAGAGGCTTACCATTTCATTCAGCAAACCCGAATGCAGCAGCACCAACGCCAGGCGCGCGACAACCTGCCCTACTCCAACCGGCTCGACCCGGACAGCCTCAACCACCTGGACCGGCGCATCCTGCGCGAGTCCCTGCGCCAGGCCCAGCGCCTGCAAAGCAGCCTGGCCTTGCGGTACCAGTTATGAGCCTGTTCGCGTGGCTGCGCCCCAGCGCGCCCGAGCTGGACCACAGCACACGCCAGCGCCTGGCCCGGTTACCCAAGCCCACGCCGCTGGGGGTGTGTACCCTGCGCGAACAACGCTGGGTAGTGCTGGACCTGGAAACCAGCGGGCTCAACCCCAACCGGGACCAGGTGCTGTCGATTGGAGCAGTGGCCATCGAAGATGGCGCCATCGATTTTGCCCAGCAGTTCGAACGTACCCTGCACCGGCCTTTGCAGAAGACCAACGCCAGCGTGCTGATCCACGGCCTGGGCCCGAGCGCCCTGGCCGCCGGTTGCGACCCGGCCGAGGCCTTGCTCGATTTGCTCGACTTCATTGGTGACAGCCCGGTGCTGGCGTTTCATGCGCCATTCGACCAGCGCATGCTGGCCCGTGCGCTGAAAGAGAGCCTTGGGTATCGCTTGCAGTCACCGTTCCTCGACGTTGCCGAACTGGCGCCGATGCTCAACCCCGACACAGTGTTGCGCGAGGCCGGGCTGGATGACTGGGTGGCGCGGTTTGGTTTGCAGGTGGAGGAACGCCACCATGCCAGTGCCGATGCCCAGGTGACGGCAGAGCTGGCGCTGATCCTGTTCAGCCAGGCCCGGCGCCAGCAGCTGGACAGCCCGTTGCAGCTGGAGCAGCGGTTGCGTGGGTGGCGCAGGCGTAACGTGCAGAGTCACGGCCTTTAGCTTTGTATTGGCCTTGCTGGCCTCTTCGCGGGCACGCCCGCTCCCACAGGGATCTCACAGCCTTGAATACTGTGGAGTACCTGTGGGAGCGGGTTTACCCGCGAAGAGGCCGGCACAGGCAACACATCCCTAGTGGTGGCAATCCGATAAGCGTCCATTGCACCCACCCCCTCCCCTCTGCAACAATCGCGAATAATTATCGTTAGTTAATGCATTCGTTCCGGGGGGACGCTGCTTGTCTTCTGCACAGAGCCCACACGCCGATCTGGTCGGTGCGCTGTACCGCGACCACCGCGGCTGGCTGCTCGCCTGGCTGCAACGCAGCATGGCCTGTCGCCAACGTGCCGAAGACCTGAGCCAGGACACCTTCGTGCGCCTGCTCGGCCGAGACCAGCTGGATACCCCCCGCGAACCCCGCGCCTTTCTGGCCGCCGTGGCCAAGGGGCTGATGTTCGACCATTTCCGCCGCGCCGCACTGGAACAGGCCTACCTCGCCGAGCTGGCACTGATCCCGGAAGCCGAACACCCCTCACCGGAAGCGCTGCACCTTATCCTTGAAGACCTCAAAGCCATCGACCGCCTGCTCGGCAAGCTGTCGAGCAAGGCCCGCGCAGCGTTCCTGCACAACCGCCTGGACGGCATGGGCCATGCCGAAATCGCAGAGCGCCTGGGCGTTTCAGTATCACGGGTGCGCCAGTACATCGCCCAAGGCATGCGCCAGTGCTATGTGGCCCTGTACGGGGAGCCGACGTGAGCAATGCACCGGTTTCGTCCCAGGTCCTGGAAGACGCCATCGCCTGGAAACTCAGCCTCGGCGACGCCAGCGGCACGCCGGATGAGCGCAACGCGTTCATGCGCTGGCATGCCGCCAGCGAAGAACACGCACGTGCCTGGCGTCAGCTCGGGGCCATGGACCAACGCGTCAGCGCTGCGGCCGGCCCGGCACGCCAGGCTTTGCTGCAATCGCGCGCCGGCCTGCGTCGACGCATCGGTAAAGTTGGCAGCGGGCTGGCCAGCATGGTCCTGCTCGGTTCGTTGCTGGCCTGGGTCGGCGCACCGTCACTGGCCCCCAGCTACTGGCTGGCCGACCAGCGCACGGCCACGGGTGAGCTGCGGACCTTGCGCCTGGAAGACGGCACACTGCTGAGCCTGAACACCCACACCGCGGTAGACATCGACTACGCAGGCGAGCAGCGGGTCATCGTGCTGCATCAGGGCGAAATCTCGGTCGAAACCGGCCACCAAGACCCCCGCCCGCTGCTGGTACGCACCGACGACGGTCGCCTGCGTCCCCTTGGCACGCGTTTCCTGGTGCGCCGCGAAGCCGGCGGTACACGCCTGGAAGTGCTGCAAGCCTCGGTCGCCGCCATGCCGCATAACAGCGGCGACGAACAAGTGCTGCGTGAAGGCCAGCAAGTGCTGATGAACGCCAACGGCCTCGGCCAGGTCGGCGCAGTACCGGTCGGGGCCGATGCCTGGACCCGTGGCATGCTGGTGGTGGACAACGTGCGCCTGGGCGAACTGCTGGCCGCGCTGGGCAAATACCGCAGCGGCTACCTCGGGGTAGACGAGCAAGTCGCAGACCTGCGCGTGACTGGCAGCTTCCCGCTGACCGACACCAACCTGGCGCTGGAGTCGCTGGTGCCGGCCTTGCCGGTAAAGATCGAGCGGCATACCCAGTGGTGGGTGAACGTCGTTCCCAAGTAAACCTTCACTGCCCTGTTCGCGGGCTTGCACGCGAACAGGCCACTACACACTCCAAATAATTCTCAATATTTTTCAGATTCGCCCTGTCACTTTTCAGATCTCGCTCGGCAAGGAAGCAGCAAGCACTTACCCGTCGAGGAACCGCCGCATGTCCCGTGCCGTTGATCGTATCCTGCGCCCCAGCCTCATGGCCCTGGCCATCGGCTTGGCTGCCCCGCTGTCCAGCCCTGCCTTGTTCGCCGCCGAGCCATCCACTGCGCGCGCCTACAACCTGCCCAGCGCGCCGCTAGCCACCACCCTCAACCAGATCGCCAGCCAGGCGGGCATCGCCTTGGCCATCGACCCGGCACTGGTCAGCGGCCGCACTTCGGCCGCGGTGAGCGGCCAGTACGACGGCCTTGGCGCCCTGCAAGCCGCCCTGCGCGGTACCGGCCTGCAACTGCAACAGAGCACCGTGGGCAGCTACAGCCTGGTGGCGGTGCCGGATGGCAGCCTGGCGCTACCAGAAACCACCGTGAACGCCGCCAGCGTTTCTGAAAGTGCCTGGGGGCCGGTAGAGGGTTACCTGGCCAAACGCACCGCCGCTGGCACCAAAACCGACACCGCACTGGTGGAAGCCCCCCGCTCCATCTCCATTGCCACCCGCGAGCAGATGAAAGACCGTGGCGTGCACAGCCTGGATGACGCCGTGCGCTACATGCCGGGCATCGTGTCGGCCAGTTTCGGTAGCGACACGCGGTATGACTGGATGCGCGTGCGCGGCTTCGAGCCCACCCAGTTCCTCGATGGCCTGCCGCTGCCACGCGGCGTGTACGCCAACCCCAAAGCCGAAACCTGGAACCTCGACCGCCTCGCCCTGCTGCGTGGCCCGGCCTCCTCGATCTATGGCCAAACCCCGCCCGGCGGCCTGCTCGACATGGTCAGCCGCCGCCCGCAGGCCGAAAGCGCCCATGAGATCGAGCTGCAATATGGCAGCGACAACCATCGTCAGATCAACTTCGCCAGCACTGGCAAGATCGACGACGACGGCCGCTTTCTGTACGGCGTCAGCGGCGTGATCCGTGACAGCGGCACACAAATCGACCATATCGACAACAAGCGCTACAACATCGCGCCAAGCCTGACCTGGAACATCGACGAAGACACGACGTTGACCTTGTTGACCCAGTTCACCCGCGACGATACCGGCGCCACCAGCCAGTTCCGGCCCATCCAGGGCACCAAGATCGACATGCCGTTCGGCAAGATCTCGCACCACAAGAACCTGGGTGACCCGGATTACGAGTTCTACGACCGCACTTACTACGCGCTGGGCTACGCCTTCGAACACCGCATCAACGACGTATGGCAGTTCCGCCAGAACCTGCGCTATACCAAGTCGGACCTGTCGTTCCAGACCATCACCCCTGGCAGTTACTATTCGCCGGGCGGCCCGGTGCAAGACGACGGCACAGTCAGCCGCATGTCGACCAATACCGATGAAGACATCAGCCAGTTCGCGGTGGACAACAACTTCCAGGCCGACTTCGCCACCGGTGACATTACCCACACCCTGCTGATCGGCCTGGACCACCAGCGCGTCAATACCAACTACCTGTCGATCTTCGGCTTCAACGTGCCGGACAGCAACGTCAACAACCCGGTCTACGGGCTGCCGATCACCCGCCCGGATCGCTCGACCGCGTTTTATGACTACAACCAGAAAACCCGTCAGACCGGCCTGTATGTGCAGGACCAGATGGCACTCGGCAACTGGCGCCTGACGCTGGGCGGTCGCGAGGACTGGGTGCATACCGGCACCAAGTTCTTCAACCAGGACGATGCCACCAGTACCCAGCGGGACAAGAAGTTCAGCGGCAACGCAGCCATCAGCTATGTGTTCGACTCGGGCTTC
Organism: Pseudomonas fortuita; assembly: GCF_026898135.2. Classification (NCBI taxonomy): domain Bacteria; kingdom Pseudomonadati; phylum Pseudomonadota; class Gammaproteobacteria; order Pseudomonadales; family Pseudomonadaceae; genus Pseudomonas; species Pseudomonas fortuita. The sequence goes on along the minus strand of NZ_CP114035.2, from coordinate 426,241 downwards.
GTGCCGTACCTGTCGTATGCCGAGTCGTTCCAGCCCTCCAGCAATGCCAGTGTGTCGGCAACGAACCCGCTCAAACCCACCGAGGGCAAACAGTGGGAGCTGGGCGTGAAGTACCAGCCGCCAGGCTCCAACACCCTGCTGTCGGCAGCCGTGTATGACCTGACCCAGAAAAACGTCGCGGTCACCGACACCGTTGGTGGGGTGACCATCACCAGCCAGACCGGCGAAGTGAAAGTCCGCGGCCTTGAGCTGGAAGCGGTTTCCGATGTGACCGAAAACCTGAAGGTGATTGCCGCCTACACCCTGGCCAAGTCCGAGGTGCAGGACGGCGATTTCAAAGGCAACCGCCTGCAGCTGATGCCGAACCAGCAGGCGTCCATCTGGGGCGACTACACCTGGCACTCGGGCGTGCTCGACGGCTTCGGCATCGGCCTGGGCGCGCGTTACACCGGCAACACCTACGGTGACCAGGCCAATACCTACCTGGGCAAAGCCAAGGCCTACACCGTATTCGACGCGTCGGTGCATTACGACCTGGGTCGCCTGAACAGCAGCCTGCAAGGCGCCTCGGTGGCGGTCAATGCCACCAACCTGCTGAACAAGGATTACCTCTCTACTTGCGACGGGTACTACTGCTACTACGGCGATGAGCGCAGCGTTGTCGCCAGCGCCACTTACAAGTTCTGAATGAGCGGGGGCCGCCTTGCGGCCCCAGGTTCCAACAGACAAAATCGGTACCGTGATGAAAAGCCCCACCATCCGCCGCTGGTCCGTGGTCCACACCTGGAGCAGCCTGGTCTGTACCCTGTTCCTGCTACTGCTGGCACTCACCGGCCTGCCGCTGATCTTCCACCACGAACTCGAACACCTGCTCGGCGACGCCCCCGAGCTGCGCGAAATGCCAGCAGGCACCCCGCACCTCGACCTGCAGCAGCTTGTAGTGAAAGCCGAACAGCATCGCCCCGGCGAGGTCATGCAGTACTTCGGCTACGACGAAGACGAACCCAACGGCGTGGTCGCCATCACCGCCGCCACTGCGGGCACCGACCCCAACCTGTCGCACACCTTCATGCTCGACGCCCGTACCGGCGAGGCAGTGGCCATGCCGGCCGCCAATGGTGGTTTCATGATGGTCATGCTGCGCCTGCACGTGGACATGTTCGCCGGCCTGCCCGGCAAGCTGCTGCTGGCCTTCATGGGCATACTGTTCATCGTCGCGATCGTCTCCGGCACCGTGCTGTATGCGCCGTTCATGCGCCGCCTGGCGTTCGGCACCGTGCGCCACGAAAAATCCCGCCGCCTGCGCTGGCTCGACCTGCACAACCTGCTCGGCGTGGTTACGCTGGCGTGGGCGTTGACAGTGGGCGTGACCGGTGTGATCAGTGCCCTGTCCGACCTGGTCATCGCCGCCTGGCGCAACGACAGCCTGGCAACCATGGTCGCACCGTATCGCAATGCCCCGCCGCTCACCGACCGCGCGCCAGCCACACGCCTGCTGCAGATTGCCGAACAGGCCGCCCCTGGCATGCGCCCGGACTTCATTGCCTTCCCCGGCACGCGCTTTTCCAGCGAGCACCACTACGCGGTGTTCATGAACGGCTCCACCCATCTGACCTCGCACCTGTTCACGCCGGTGCTGATCGACGCCCGTACCCTGGCAGTGACTGCCGTAGGCGATCGCCCTTGGTACATGGACGCCATGGGCCTGTCGCAGCCGCTGCATTTTGGCGACTACGGCGGGCGGCCGATGCAAATACTGTGGGCGGTCCTGGATGTGCTCACCCTCATCGTGCTCGGCAGCGGCCTCTACTTGTGGTGGGGCAAGCAGCGCAAACCCAGGGAGGCGCGGACATGAGCCACCAGTCGCAATCCACTGTGCGCCTTTTCGCCTGGCCAGCGTTGATTGCCCTGCTGGGCTTCGTGGGCCTGTTCGCCGCGCTGCTGGGGGACGGTGGTTGGGACGTGCTGGCCTGGGCCGGCCTGGGCCTTCCAGCCCTGCTGAGCGTGCGCGGGCTGTTCTGGCGTCGGCGGCGCTAGCCCGCTACCACCACGCAGTTGCGGGTATTGCCAAGCATGGGGTTTTCCTCAACCAAGGATCAGCCCCATGCGCCCCCTCGAACACCTGGAACAGATCGACCGACACATCGGTGACCTGCTCGACGGCCTCCCCACCATCGCCCTCAACCAACCCATCACCTCCGGCACGCGCACCTGGCTACACGGCGAGCTGGCCAGTTTCTGGGCCACAGCCGATGAACAGGGCAACACGCCCAGGCAGCAATTGCTGATACTGCGCAAGGCGCTGATGCTGGCCGAAATCGAATTGCGCGTGGCCGACCAGACCTTGAGCAACGGGCAAGCCGAACTCTTGCGCACCTGCCTGGAGAAGCCATTGCCCTCACAACGCAGGCACTTGCCTCTGGCCGAACGGCCACAGGTGTACCGCGTACTGCTGGAAGACCGGCGGCCCAACTGGCGCAGCTACCTGCCAGGCACTCTGGTCATCGTTGCCAGTACCGTCGAGGGCCACATGCTCACGGCAGAAGACGCCGCAGGCAGCGCCTTGCTGTGCAGCCTGTCACAGGGTATCGAAGCATTCGATTCCCTTGCCGCACTGCACAAAGAGCTCTGCGAACGCCTGGAGGATCCGCTCCAGAGCCGGCCACTGCTGCACCTGTACCTTGAGGAACAGGCAGACCGCGCGCGCCGGTCGCATCGCCTGCGCTATGACTGGTATGCCGACAGCCTGCTGGAGGCTCAGGTCGACAGTGTGATCGAAGCCCAGCGCCAGCGGTTGAGTGATCCCGGGTTATGGAGCGTCGACATAACCGACCAGCACGCCCGGCTGAACAGGGCCATGGCGCTTCGGCACGAAGTCGGCGCCAAACCCATCCTGCAGACGCGCTATTCGCAACTGCTTGAAAAGAACCTGCCGAACTGGCTGCGCAATACCTCCGCGCAAGGCCTGAGCCATATCATGCAGGCCATGCAGGAGCTGGTGGCAACTGCCGAGCGGGCTGCAGCCCCCGGCGTGCTTAGCCTCAACGACTTCAAGCAACGCAACAGCCTGCTGAGCTGGGCCAATGCACGCCTGCGCGAGCGCCTGAGCTACGACCTGGGGTACGACGCGGATCCGGGCGAGATTCAGGTGAGTATCGTCCGCGCCCGCCGTACCGGCGCTGTCATGCATCCCTTCGCCACCTCCTCCTACGTCACCTACGCCGGCATGCAGCGCGTGGGCGATGAGATGGTGGAAATGGTCGAGGAAAGCAACACGCTCGAACAGCTGGCGCTGAAGAACCTGCCATGGTTCGACACCGACTACTGGCTTACCGCGCGCATGGTCCATGCCCGAGGGTGTGCCATACCACCTGGCCTAACGGCGGAGTATGTGAAAAACATGATCCGGGAACTGAACGTGGGCGACAGCTACGCAATGTACCTGCATACCCAACTTATCGGTTCCAGAACCGGCAAGTGGCGCCAGGCCGCACACAGCCGGGTAAACCTGGCGCGCATGCGTGCAGAAGCAGTCAAGGCACGCTACGCCGGGCACTTCGGCGAAGACCCTTTCGAGCACGGTTACAACTGGGTGTGCGCCGTGCTGGATCAACCGCACAATACCTTGCGCGCCCCGGTGGCGGGCTACCCGGTCACGGTTCGACAATTGAACATCATGGGCCACACCCTGCAGGGTGTGCTGCTGCTCAACAGTACCCCCTACAAGTCCCAGGCATGCGTGTTGTATACGCCGGATGCCCCGGACCGCAGGGCATGGCGCCGTTTTCGCACCACCCGCGAACTGCTTCGTACTGTGCGCCAGCAGCCCGGGCTGAAGGCGTACATTGCACAGCGCCTGCCATTGCTACCCGCAGCCACGGTGCAGCGCCTTCTGGACAAGGGGCGCCTGGGCACACATGTAAAAACCCCTGCAGTGAACGATGACCTGTTTTTTGTCTATTACCGGGCCGAGGTCCAGGCGCTGATCGCCCAGGCCGATGCCGACAGCATGACCACCCAGGAAGTGAATGCGCAAACGATCATCGCGCTGAGCTGGCGCCTGGTGGACTTCATCAGCCTGCTGCTGCCCAACCAAGCCCTGTTGGCATTGTCGATCGGCCGCATGGCCATCGACATCTGGGACGGCGTGCAGGCCTTCAAGCAGGAGGATGTGGAAGGGGTGATGCGCCACGCCTACAACGCCTTCAGCCACCTCAATGATGCAGCGATCAGTTATGTAGGCTCTGGCCTGCTGCGCCGTTCGCTGCGTGGCATGCCCAAGCAACCGCCATTGCCGTTGCCCGCGCGCTTCCAGGCGCAACCGGACAGCACCAACCTGCGCTATCGCATAGACGGCATCTACGGTGAAGGGGTATACGAACAGCCCACGGCCTTTGGCGGGCTGTCGCTGTACTTCGTCAAGGATAACGACAACCGCTACTACAAGGTCAGTTTCGACGGCTACCGCTGGCGGGCCATCGACCCTGACCAACCGGATGCCTACCTGCATCAGCCGCTCAAGCGCAGAGCCGACGGGCAATGGGTAATCGACTCATCGGTGCACTGGTACGACGGGCTGCCCGACCTGACGCAGCTGCTGCAGGACTGCTACCTGCAAGCGCCACTGGCGGGCACACCTTTGAACATCGAACAGGGGCTCTACCAGGCTGAAGATCAACTGTACCTGGCGCTCATGGGCGGGCAGCTACCTTTGCGCCGCCACTTGCTGCCAGACCGTTACCACTTGCAGATGGCAGCCGCCAGCAGCGCTGGCGCGGCGCCGTGGGCGGTATTGCGCCACGAGAATGGCCAGTGGCTGATACGCGTTCGCCAGGCGGGGCGCAGCAGCGACTGGCTGGCATTGCCAGATCAGCCACTGCCAGCCCGCTGACTGCCCGCATCGACAGCCTTAATCGCCCAGCTTGGGCAATAACCGGTCCAGCCGCTGGTACAAGGCACTGCCACTCGGCCAGTTTCGCAACAGCCGCGCCCGATCCCGGGCGTAGGCCGGGGCGAAGCTGAGCTGGGTCGCGTGCTGGCACATGGCATCGAGGTCAATCAGCGACCACCGGCCATTGTCCCAGAACAGGTTATGGCCCTTGAAGTCGCCATGGCTGATGCGCTCGCGAATCAGCTGCTGCATCACATGCACCAGCGCATCCACCTGTTCCTCGGGCGCATCGCCATTTTCGACGTAGGGCGCAAAGCATGCCGTCAGGTCCGGGCCATCGACATACTCGGTGACCAGATAGGCACGGCTGCGCAGCCCCATGACCCGTTGCTCCAGCACCGCCAACGGCTTGGGCGTAGCGATGTCGAGGAACTCCAGGCGGTGACCTTCGATCCACGAATGCCAGGCACGGCTCGGACGCCAGAAGCGCTTGAACCAGTGCGCGGTGTTCTTGATGTTGTAGCGTTTGAGCACAAGCTTGCGACCGTTCACCTCGATGCGCGCCACACTGGCGGCGCCACCGGTCTTGTACAGGTGGCCCCTGTCGATCAGTGCATCGGCCTGCTCCAGTACCGGCTGCATGGCCTCGACCTCACTGCGACGGATCGCCTGCAACCCCGAGAGTGTGCGCTGGACACTGAACAGGCTGCACTCGCGGCCCGCTTTGTCCAGGTAGTCCTTCTGGCGCCAGTTGCGCACCTTGTCCACCTGCTTTTGCAGGGCTTCCAGTGGCAACGCATGTTCGGCGTTGGCCAGCAGGTAGTGGACCAGCAGCTCTTCGATGAAAGGTTCCAGGCGCTTGGGCAGCTGGGCAAAGAACACGCCGAGGTTTTCCAGTACACGTGGGCGCGACAGCTGCTGGCCTGGCGTTTCAGCCTTGATACCGGCGCCATCGATCAGGTACAGCTTGCCGCCATGGCGCAGCAGGTTGTCCAGGTGCAGGTCTTCCTGCCAAAGGCCCTGAGCGTGCATGTGCGCGACAGCCGTGAGCGCTTCGCCCAGCACCAGGTGTTGTTCGTCGGCCAGCACCGGCTGGCTTTCCACCGCCGCCCAGGCATCGGCCAGGCTCTCAGCGCCGTCGAGGAATTCGAAGAGCAGCCAGCCGCCCTCGCCTTCCTTGAGGCCGTCGGCCAGCAGCTTCGGCGTGGTCAAGCCATGTTCGGCCAGCAATTTCACACCTTGCAGTTCGCGCTGGAAATGCCGGGCGGCGTTGCCGCCCACCAGCAGCTTGGCCAGCACCGGGATACCGCGCCACACACCAGCGCCCACATAGCGCTGCCCGGGCAGGACGCGCAGCAGGCTGAGCAGTTGCAGTTCGGCGCTGCCGGCGGCGTCCGCCAGGGTGATGCTCAGGGGCAACGACGGGCTGCGCCCGGCGTCCTTCAGTTCAGACAAACGCATCAGCGGGCCTCTTTTTCACGACGCCGTTGCGTCAGGCGTTGCAGCCAGGTATCGACCAGCGTGCTGTCAGCCGGCTGCGCCAGGTAAGTCGCCAGCATCGTGCGCACATCAGCCTCGCTCCAGGCGCGGGCGCGACGCAGCAGCGGCTCCAGGTCCTTGAGGCGGTCACGCATGCCAAACAGCAATGGCCGGGTCTTCTCCAGGTCGATCAGTTGTGCATCCCAGCCTTCTCGTCGCTGGCGCAGGAAAATGTGCTTGGGATAGAAGCAGCCATGCACCTGGCCGGCGCTGTGCAGGGTACGCGCCAGTTGGCCGCACGCCTGCAGGATGCCATTGCGTTCGGCATCGCCCAGCTGTGGCCAGTGGGCCAACAGGCTGTCGAGATCGGCCCACTCGTCCAGCGCGCGGGTCATCAGGATGGCGCGGTGCTTGCCGCCTTGCTTGCGCTCGCCATAGAACACCGCCTGCAAGGCCGGAATGTGCAGCTTCTGATAGCGGCTGATGTTGCGAAACTCGCGGGCAAAAGTGGGCTCGCCAAACGGCCGGTGCAGGGTGCGCGTCAGGTAGTCGCTCTGGCGCTTGAGGTAGTACCCCTTGCCTTCGAGTTCCAGGCGGAACACGCTGCTCCAGCCACCACGGCCGGTGTTGGGTTCATCCACCGCCTCCAGTTGCAGCGCCCACAGCGCCTCGAAGTCGTCCAGGCCATGGCGTTTGAGCAGCGCGAGGTCCGCGCTGGCCAGGTAATCGGTCATTCCCTTCCCTCGAAAAAGCCCAGCACCTGGCGAATGCGCTTTTTGTCGCGCACATTCAGCCGGTCGCGGCCACGGTATTGCAGATAGAAACGCAGGCGCTGGGTGGCCGACAGGTGGTATTTGGCCACCTTGTCCAGGCACGCCAGGTCCTTGATCATCCGGTGCCGCCACATGAAGCCGCGCCAGAAGTCGCCGGTGGGGCAATCGATGAAGAATAGCGTGCCCTGGTCGTCGACCAGCAGGTTGCGCCACTTCAGGTCATTATGGGCAAAGCGGTGCTCGTGCATGACCCGGGTGTGGCGCGCCAGCTGACGACTGAGATGGTCGACCCAGGCCCGGTCGGCCAGGCGTGTATCGTTGCGTTCGGCCAGCGCAGACAAGTCTTCGGTGTTCGGCAGCTCGCGGGTGATCATAGCCCCGCGCCCAAAGGCCAGGCCGTTGCGTTCCAGGCCCCAGGCCACCACTTCGGCAGTAGGGATACCCCACTTGGCGAACAGCTTGAGGTTCTGCCATTCGGCTTTGATGCGCGGCCGCCCCAGGTAGCGGCGCATGTGCTTGCCAGCCCCGGTGTAGCGCTTGACGTAGTAATTGACCCCGTCACGCTCGATGCGCACCACTTCGCTGAGCGGGTCGCGGGTCAGGCGCTCGCCTTGCAGGGCAAATACCGCATCGAGGCTGCCAAAGTCCGCCGCCAGGTGTTCGTAGCCTGGCGCCAGTGTCCAACCCGCCATCAGAGCGCGTCCCCATAGCGTTGTTTGCGATCGTAGAGTTTCTGCGCCTTGCACTCCAGCCAGGCGAGCAACCGGGCCTCGTCTTTGAGCACTTGCCGCAGCGGGCGCTGGAAGTACCCCTGCAAAAAGCGCAGCTTGTCGCGCCGGGTGAGGCCGATGTCCAGCGCTGAGAAGTACAGCGCGGCCAGGTCCTTGTCGCGCCAGCGGCGGCTGATTGTCGCCCGGGTCTGGGCGCGGTGCAGATCAATGACCGACAGTTTGAAGTCATCCGCCGTCACCGGGCGGTCGGTGTGCAGCAGGAAATGGCAGATGTAGCAATCGCGGTGGTTGACGCCGGCACGGTGCATGCCGCCGGTCATTTTTGCCACTTCGGCGATCAGCGCACGCTTCAGACGCGGTTCGGGCGGCTGCTTGAGCCAGTCGATACTGAAGTCTTCCAGGCTGATGGTCGGCGCCAGCTCTTGGGTGATGATGAACGAGTGCTGCGTGGCCGGATTACTGCCACGCTCGCCATAGGCGACTGCGGTCATGGTCGGCACGCCCACCTCGTGCAGGCGCTGGATAGCCCGCCATTCCTGGCCGGCACCCAGCACCGGCAGCTTGGCGGTGAGCAGGTTTTTGAAGATCTCGCCCCATCCGATGCCGCGGTGGATCTTGACGAAAAAGCCCTCGCCAGCCACTTCGGTACGCAGTGTGCGCCGCCCTTCCAGCTCGCGATAGACCTCACCTTGCAGCGCCTCTACGGCATCGAAGGCATCACGCCCGGCCCACAGGCGCTTGAACGGTTCGGCCAGTATCAGCTTCATGCGGTTTTCTGCCCCAGGATCACGTCGGCAGCATGCTGCGGCATGCTGTACAGATCGGCGGTTTCAGCAAACGCCAGGCCGTTGCGCGACCAGCTGGCGCGGGCCTGCGGGTCTTCCAGCATGCGTTGCAGGTAGCCGTTGAGCTGTTCCTGTTCGAATGGCTCGTCCAGCACCAGGCCACAGTCGGCCTCGGCAATGTAATGGGCGTAGCCGCACACCTTGGACACCAGCACCGGAAGGCCAGCCACCAGCGCTTCAAGCAGCACCGTGCCGGTGTTCTCGTTGTACGCCGGGTGAATCAGCAGGTCGGCACCCAGCAGGAAACGCGGGATGTCGCTGCGGCCCTTGAGGAACTGCACCTGCTCACCCAGCCCCAGGGTGGCGCTCTGCAACTGGAACACCTTGGGGTCGTCCTGGCCGATCACCATCAGCTTCGTGCGCTTGCGCAGGGCCGATGGCAGCGCGGCCAGCGCCTTGAGGCTGCGGTCCACACCCTTGGTCTTGAAGCCCGAGCCAATCTGTACCAGCAACAGGTCGTCATCGCCCAAGTCGAATTCCTTGCGGAATTCGGCACGGATCTCGGCAGCATTGGCCGGCGCGCGGCGATCCTGGGAAATACCCGGTGGCAGCAGGTGGAAGCGCTCCACCGGGGTGCCGTAATGCTTGATGAACAGCGGCTGCTGCACCTCGGAAATCATCAGCACTTCGGTGTGGGCGTCCTTGGCGAACACCGCACGCTCGTACTCGGCAAAGTGCCGGTAGCGGCCCCAGCGGCGGTACAGCCCACCGCGCAGGGTCTGCGCCTTGTCTTCGAAGCAGCCGTCGGCGGCGTAGTACACGTCCAGCCCCGGCATCTTGTTGAAGCCGATCAGGCGGTCGACCGGGCGCTTGGCCAGGTCGGCGGCCATCCAGGCGCTAAGCTTCTCGTTGCGACGGTGGTTGAAAATGGCCTTGACCGGCGCCACCAGCACCTCGAAGCCAGGCGGAATGTCACCCTCCCAGATCAGCGTGTACACACGGATCTGGTGGCCCCGCTTCTGGCATTCCAGGGCAATGCGCATGAAATCGCGCTGCAGCCCGCCGAAGGGGAAATATTTGTAAAGCACGAAAGCCAGTTGCATCAACGGACATCCTCAGCCAGCAGCAACGCGCTCAAGCGGCCCGCCACATGCTCGGGATTCAGGCGAGTGAAGCACAGCGGCCACTCGCGTTTCAGATCGAACCGGCGCAGGTCGTCGGCGCTCGGTTTATAGGTGCACTTCTTCTGCAGGCAGGGAGCGCAAGGCCAGTCACTGGCCTGGTGAATCTGGGTCCGTCCGTAGGCACCGGTCAGGCCCGGGTTGGTCGGGCCGAACAGCGAAATGGTCGGCACATCGAGTGCCGCAGCCAAGTGGCCAAGGCCGGTATCGACCGCCACACAGGCTTTTGCCGCCGCCAATACACGGGCAACCCCGGCAAGGTTCAATTTGGGGAGCACCTGGCAGTTGTTCAAGCCCTGTGCAATGCGCTCGGCCCGCGCCTTCTCGGCGGCGTTGCCCCAAGGCAGGCGCACTTCCAGCTTGCGCCGGCCCATGCGCTCGGCCAGCTCGCGCCAGTAGGCTTCGGGCCAATGCTTGGTCGCCCAGGTGGTGCCATGCAAAAACACCACGTAAGGCGCTGCTGGCGGCAGCTGCAGGCGCTCCAGGTCCAGCCCGTAATCGCCTATGCCCTCTGGCAAGTCGTAGGCCAGGGCCATGGCAAACAGCTGGCGCACCCGCTCCACCGCGTGCTGGCCGGTGGCAACCGACAGGCGCCGGTCATAGAAGCGGCTGGCCCAGCCTTCGCGAGCCGAGTAGCGGTCCAGGCCGGCGACCGGGGCCTTCACGTAGCGGGTGAGCCAAGCCGACTTGACCAAGCCCTGGGCGTCAATCACCAGGTCGTACTTGCGCTCGCGCACACGCTGTTTGAACGCCTTCCACTCGCCACTCTTGAGGGTCTGCCAAAGGTTCTTGCGCCAGCGGCGGATGGCCACCGGTATAACCTGGTCGACCGCAGGGTGCCAGCCGGGGATTTCAGCGAAGCCTTCCTCCACCACCCAGTCGAAACGGATGCCCGGGATGGCATGGGCGGCATCGGTGAGCGCCGGCAGGGTGTGGATCACATCACCCAACGACGAAGTCTTGATGATCAGTACCCGCACTTAGTCGACCTCGGCCACGGTATCGATCAGGTCCGGCCCGCTCAGGCTGTGCAGGGCGGCGATGACTTTGCCCGGGTCCAGCAGGCGCAGGCAGTTGTAGTGGCCGAAACGGCAGGTCCGGTCGAAGCATGGGCTGCACTCGATACCGGTGCGCACCACCTCCACCTGGTCGGCCAGCGGCGGAGTAAAGCCGGGCGATGTGGAGCCGTACACCGCCACCAGCGGGCGGTTCAGTGCGGCGGCCACGTGCATCAGGCCGGAGTCGTTGGACACCACGGCATGGGCACAGGACATCAGGTCGATGGCCTCGGCCAGCGAGGTCTCACCGGCCAGGTTGGAGGATTCTTCGCGCAATCCCGGGATCAGCCGGTCACGGATCTGCTCGCCGACCGGGTGGTCGTTCTTCGAGCCGAACAGCCATACCTGCCAGCCCTGGCGGATCATCGCATCGGCCACGGCCGCGTAATGCTCGACTGGCCAACGCTTGGCCTCGCCGAACTCGGCGCCAGGGCACAGCGCCAGTACCGGGCGGTCCAGCTCCAGGCCGAACTTGGCCAGCGCAGCCTCGCGGCTTTGCGCTTCGATCTGCAGGCTGGGGCGCGGGTACGGCTGCGGCAACTCGGCCCCGGGCGCGTACGCCAAGGCCATGAAGCGTTCGATCATCAGCGGGTAGCGGGCCTTGTCCAGCTTGCGCACATCGTTCAGCAGGCCGAAGCGCATTTCGCCGCGCCAGCCGGTGCGCTTGGGGATGCCAGCGAAGAACGGCACCAATGCCGACTTCATCGAGTTGGGCAGCAGGATGGCCTGGTCGTACTGGCCGACCAGGGATTTGCCGATGCGCCGCCGCGTGGCCAGTTCCAGCGCGCCGTGGCCGAGCGGGAAGCTCAAGGCCTGACGGACTTCGGGCATACGCTCCAGGATCGGCCGGCTCCACTCGGGGGCCAGCACGTCGATCACGCAGTCGGGGTGCTGCTGTTTCAGGCACTGGAACAAGGTCTGCGCCATCACCATGTCGCCGACCCAGCTGGGGCCAATGATCAGTATTCTCATGCTTAGTCCAGAAACGCTCGGGGAGGCTACAGGCTGCGGTACAGCCTGGCCTCCCCTCTTTATATTCAGGCTATGTGGCGGACAGTGTACCACCGGTGGTGAGGCATGAGCCTTTAGGGCTGCTTTGCAGCCCATTCGCGGCACAAGGCCGCTCCTACAGGAGATCGCATTCCCATGTGGGAGCGGCCTTGTGCCGCGAATGGGCCGCAAAGCGGCCCCAACAATCTCAAGTCAACCCCAGTTCACCCCAGATCCGCCGCACTTCACGGCGTTCATCGGCAAACTGCGTCGCATCGATCACCCCGGCCTGCTTCTGCAGGGCCTGGCGGTGCGAAGCCGAGCGGAACGCCTTGTACACTTCACGCAACAGCACCGCGTCACTGGCCGGCATCAGGTTCGCCTGCTCCAGCTCTTCCAGAATGCGGATGTTATCGGTCCATCGGAGTATGGCCGGGTGGTCATGAGACCAGGCCAAAGCGGCGTATTGCACCATAAATTCGATATCGACGATACCGCCGGCATCCTGCTTGATATCGAAGGGCACACCGGCCTCGAAGGCGTTGGCCGCAGTACCGGCAGCCGTGGCCTTGGTACCGAGGTTGCCGCGCATCTTGGCGCGCATTTCACTCACTTCGGTGCGCAGTTTTTCCAGGTCGCGCGCCTGGCCCAGTACCTTGGCGCGCACGCCTTCGAACGCCGCGCCCACCTGTTTGCAACCCACCAGTACGCGGGCCCGCACCAGGGCCTGATGCTCCCAGGTCCAGGCTTCGTTCTGCTGATAGCGCTCGAAGGCGCCCAGCGAACTGACCAGCAGGCCGGCAGCACCGGACGGGCGCAGGCGCATGTCCACATCGTACAGCTGGCCCGAGTTGGTCTGGGTGGTCAGCAGGTGAATGATGCGCTGGCCCAGGCGGGTGAAGAACTGGGCACTGTCGATGGGCTTGGTGCCGTCGGTTTCCGCCTGCGGGTCGCCGTCGTGGATGAACACCAGGTCCAGGTCCGAGCCGTGGCCCAGCTCCAGGCCGCCGACCTTGCCGTAACCAATGATGATGAACCCTGGGTCGCACAGGCTGCCGTCGCTGCGCTTGGGCTGGCCGTGGCGGGCCACGGTCTGGCGCCAGGCCAGGGCGAGCACCTGGTCGAGGATGGCCTCGGCCAGCCAGGTCAGGTAGTCGCTGACTTTCATCAACGGCAGGTTGCCGCTTATTTCCGAAGCAGCCACACGCAGGCTGTGCGCCAGCTTGAAGTGGCGCAGCGCTTCCATCTGCTGCTCCAGGTCGTCCTCGGGGATGCGCGTCAGGCGTTCGCGCAACTCGCTGGCCAGCTCCGGGGCCAGTGGCGGGCTGAACAAGCGGCCTTCATTGAGCAGCTCGTCGAGCAACAGCGGGTACAGCGCAATTTGCTCGGCAATCCACGGGCTGGCAGCGCACAACGTCAGCAGACGGCGCAAAGCGCCGGGGTTTTCGGTCAGCAGTACCAGGTAGGCAGACCGCCGCGCCACCGCCTCGACCAGCGGCAACACACGCTCAAGCACCAGGTCAGGATTGTCATGCTCCACCGCCTGGGCCAGCAGCCGTGGGATGAAGGCATCCAGGCGCTCACGGCCGATACGCTGCATCGAGCGCAGCTGCGGGCTGGAGCGCAGGCCGGCCAGACGCCGCAGGGCTTCGACGGGCTGCTTGAACCCGGCCTCTTCCAACTGCCGGCCAGCGGCTTCCTCGTCCTGCGCCTGCTCCCATAGCGGCGACCATTCGCCCCCCACCACCAGTTCGCCCTCACCGTCTTCGTCATCCGGGTCGGCGATCACCTGGCGGAAGTGCCAGTCGATACGGCCACGCCAGTACATCAGCTGGTCGTGGAAGCTGTGCCAGTCGGCAAAGCCGAGCATATAAGCCACCCGCGCCTGGTCCGTTTCGCCTTCAGGCAACATTTGCGTCTGCCGGTCGGCGATGGCCTGGATGGCGTGCTCGGTATAACGCAGGAACTCATACCCCTCGCGCAGCTCGGCCACCACCGCCGGCGGCAGGTAACCCTGCCCCTCGAGGGTGGCCAGCACCTTGAGCAACGGCCGTTGCTGCAGGCTGAGGTCGCGCCCGCCGTGGATCAGCTGGAAGGCCTGGGCGATAAACTCCACTTCGCGGATGCCGCCGGCACCCAGCTTGATGTTGTCGGCCATGCCCTTGCGCCGCACCTCCTGCTGAATCAGCTGCTTCATGGTGCGCAGCGCTTCGATTGCGGAAAAATCCAGGTACCGGCGGTACACGAACGGCCGCAGCATTTCCTGCAACTGCGCGCCGGCCGCCTGGTCGCCCGCCACCACCCGTGCCTTGATCATCGCGTAGCGTTCCCAGTCACGGCCCTGGTCCTGGTAGTACTGCTCCAGGGCATTGAAGCTGAGCACCAGTGCGCCGGCCGAGCCATAGGGGCGCAGACGCATGTCGACGCGGAACACGAAGCCGTCGACGGTCACCGGGTCCAGCGCCTTGATCAGCCGCTGGCCAAGGCGGGTGAAGAACTCCTGGTTTTCCAGCGAGCGCTTTACCCCTTCGGTTTCACCGCCTTCGGGGAAACCGAAGATCAGGTCGATGTCCGACGACAGGTTCAGCTCCACCGCCCCCAGCTTGCCCATGCCCAGCACCACCATGTGCTGCGGCTGGCCGCTGCGGTTGCCGATGGGGGTGCCGAACTGCTGGCAATGGCGCGGGTACAACCATTGGTAGGCTTCGTCGATGGCGGCATCGGCAAGGTCAGACAGGTCGCGGCAGGTTTCGCCAAGCGCCGCCTGGCGGGTGATGTCGCGCCAGATGATGCGCAACTGCTGGCGGTTGCGCGCGCGGCGCAGGTTACGTGCCAGCTCGTCGTCGCTTTGCGCAGCCTGGGCAGCCGCCGCGATTTGCCCGCGCAGTTGCCCCGGCGCATAACCCCGCTCCAGCTCGCCACTGGCCAGCAGATCGAAGAGCATGGCTGGCTCGCGCTGGGCCAGGCCCAGAACAAAGTCGCTGGCGGCAGCAACCTGATCGAATTGTTGCCGGTGCACCGTGCTCCAGGCGTTCAGGTCGAGGTCAGGGTGAGCGGCCACTGCATCGCTCAGGAATTGCTGGTTGCGAGCGACCAGTGGCTGGAGGGTGGCGGGCAGATCGGACGGCAAAGGCAGGCGCATGGTCTATCCTTGATCGGCGTGAAATAGAAGGGAAAAAGCGGCCAAGGGGAAGCCGGACCACGGTTGGACTGTCGTACAAAAGTTGGAAATAGCTGAAAAAAACGAAAACTTGGCAACAAACATCAAGAAGTACCCGTTCGCATCACAATGCCAACCACCATGAACGTTTTTCCTCACAAGCCAAGGTGCGACCAAACGTCGCAGAAATGTAGTTTTACTACTACTCATGTCGTGCAAAAGCATGAAATGCGCAAGCAAATGTAGTAAAACTACACGGCGCCGGATGACACCCCGGTAATCCAAGAATTCACGACGTCTGCCCATAAGGCCAGTCGCAATCTCAGGCAATCGATTCTGGTTGCCTTTCCGCCCTGGAGCAAGCCATGCAAGACCTCGATCCAATCGAAACCCAGGAATGGCTGGATGCCCTGGAGTCGGTCCTCGACAAAGAAGGCGAAGACCGCGCTCATTACCTGATGACCCGTATGGGCGAGCTGGCCACCCGCAGTGGCTCCCAGCTGCCGTATGCGATCACCACGCCATACCGCAACACCATCCCTGTCACCCACGAAGCACGCATGCCTGGCGACCTGTTCATGGAACGCCGCATTCGCTCGATGGTGCGTTGGAACGCCTTGGCCATGGTCATGCGCACCAACCTGAAAGACTCGGACCTGGGCGGACACATCTCCAGCTTCGCCTCCAGCGCCACCCTGTACGACATCGGTTTCAACTACTTCTTCCAGGCCCCGACCGAAGAACACGGTGGCGACCTGATCTTCTTCCAGGGCCACGCTTCGCCGGGCGTCTACGCTCGCGCCTTCATGGAAGGCCGCATCAACGAAGACCAGATGAACAACTTCCGTCAGGAAGTCGACGGCAACGGTCTGTCTTCGTACCCGCACCCATGGCTGATGCCTGACTTCTGGCAGTTCCCGACCGTATCGATGGGTCTGGGCCCGATCCAGGCTATCTACCAGGCGCGCTTCATGAAGTACCTGGAAGCCCGTGGTTTCATCCCGGCCGGCAAGCAGAAGGTCTGGTGCTTCATGGGTGACGGCGAGTGCGACGAGCCGGAATCCCTGGGCGCAATCGCCCTGGCCGGCCGCGAGAAACTGGACAACCTGATCTTTGTCATCAACTGCAACCTGCAGCGCCTCGACGGCCCGGTTCGTGGCAACGGCAAGATCATCCAGGAACTCGAAGGCGTGTTCCGTGGCGGCGGCTGGAACGTCAACAAAGTGGTCTGGGGCCGTTTCTGGGACCCACTGCTGGCCAAGGACACCAACGGTGCCCTGCAGCGCCGCATGGACGAAGTCATCGACGGCGAGTACCAGAACTACAAAGCCAAAGATGGCGCGTACGTTCGTGAGAACTTCTTCAACACCCCAGAGCTCAAGGCCATGGTCGAAGACCTGTCCGACGACGAGATCTGGAAGCTCAACCGTGGCGGCCACGACCCGTACAAGGTCTACGCGGCGTACCACCAGGCTGTGAACCACAAAGAGCAGCCGACCGTCATCCTGGCCAAGACCATCAAGGGTTACGGCACCGGTGCTGGCGAAGCCAAGAACACTGCGCACAACACCAAAAAGGTCGACGTTGAGAGCCTGCGTCACTTCCGTGACCGCTTCGACATCCCGGTCAAGGATGCCGACCTTGAGAACCTGCCGTTCTTCAAGCCGGAAGAAGGTTCTGCCGAAGCCAAGTACCTGGCCGAGCGCCGCGCAGCCTTGGGTGGCTTCGTACCACAGCGCCGTGCCAAGAGCTTCAGCGTACCGACCCCATCCCTGGAAACGCTGAAAGCGATCCTGGACGGCTCGGGCGACCGCGAAATCTCCACCACCATGGCCTTCGTGCGTATTCTGGCGCAGCTGGTCAAGGACAAGGAAATCGGCCAGCGCATCGTGCCGATCATCCCGGACGAAGCCCGTACCTTCGGTATGGAAGGCATGTTCCGCCAGTTGGGCATCTACTCGTCGGTCGGCCAGCTCTACGAGCCAGTCGATAAAGACCAGGTGATGTTCTACCGCGAAGACAAGAAGGGCCAGATTCTCGAGGAAGGCATCAACGAAGCCGGCGCCATGTCGTCGTTCATCGCTGCCGGTACCTCGTACAGCTGCCACAACCAGCCGATGCTGCCGTTCTACATCTTCTATTCGATGTTCGGCTTCCAGCGCATTGGCGACCTGGCCTGGGCCGCTGGCGACAGCCGCACCCGTGGCTTCCTGATCGGCGGTACCGCCGGCCGTACCACCCTGAACGGTGAAGGCCTGCAGCACGAAGACGGTCATAGCCACATGATGGCGGGTACCATCCCGAACTGCCGCACCTACGATCCGACCTACGGCTATGAGCTGGCGGTGATCATCCAGGACGGCATGAAGAAGATGACCGAAGAGCAGCAGGACATCTTCTACTACATCACCGTGATGAACGAATCCTACCAGCAGCCAGCCATGCCGGCCGGTGTCGAGGAAGGCATCATCAAGGGTATGTACCTGCTGGAAGAAGATACCCGCGAAGCCGCGCACCACGTACAGCTGATGGGCTCCGGCACCATCCTGCGCGAAGTCCGCGAAGCGGCGAAGATCCTGCGTGAAGAGTTCAACGTCGGTGCCGACGTGTGGAGCGTCACCAGCTTCAACGAACTGCGTCGCGACGGCCTGGCCGTAGAGCGCGCCAACCGCCTGAAGCCTGGCCAGAAGCCACAGCAGACCTACGTCGAGCAGTGCCTGAACGGTCGCAAAGGCCCGGTCATCGCCTCCACCGACTACATGAAGCTGTTCGCCGAGCAGATTCGCCAGTGGGTGCCGAGCAAAGAGTTCAAGGTCCTGGGTACCGACGGTTACGGTCGCAGCGACAGCCGCAAGAAGCTGCGTCACTTCTTTGAAGTCGACCGCCACTTCGTGGTACTGGCTGCCCTGGAAGCCCTGGCTGACCGTGGCGAGATCGAACCCAAGGTTGTGGCTGACGCCATCGTCAAGTTCGGCATCGACCCGGACAAGCGCAACCCACTGGACTGCTGAGGAGTATTTTTAAGTGAGCGAACTCATTCGCGTACCTGACATCGGCAGCGGTGAAGGTGAAATCATCGAGCTGTTCGTCAAGGTCGGTGACCGTATCGAGGCTGACCAGAGCCTGCTGACCCTGGAGTCCGACAAGGCCTCCATGGAGATCCCGGCTCCCAAGGCCGGCGTCATCAAGGAACTGAAGGTCAAGCTGGGCGACCGCCTGAAAGAAGGCGACGAGCTGCTGGTGCTGGAAGCTGAGGGTGCCGCTGCTGCGGCGCCTGAGGCTCCGGCCGCGGCCGCTGC
The DNA here is from genome assembly GCF_026898135.2 of Pseudomonas fortuita. Taxonomy (NCBI): domain Bacteria; kingdom Pseudomonadati; phylum Pseudomonadota; class Gammaproteobacteria; order Pseudomonadales; family Pseudomonadaceae; genus Pseudomonas; species Pseudomonas fortuita. The sequence continues at coordinate 407,894 of NZ_CP114035.2, read as the reverse complement.
CCCGGCAGCTGCGCCAGCGCCTGCCGCTGAGGCCGCTCCTGCTGCTCCGGCCGCAGCCCCGGCTGCTGCCAGCGTGCAGGACATCCACGTGCCGGATATCGGTTCGTCGGGCAAGGCCAAGATCATCGAAGTGCTGGTCAAGGTCGGCGACACCGTCGAAGCCGACCAGTCGCTGATCACCTTGGAATCCGACAAGGCCTCCATGGAGATCCCGTCGCCTGCCGCTGGCGTGGTCGAAGAAGTACTGTGCAAGCTGGAAGACGAAGTCGGCACTGGCGACCTGATCTTCAAGCTGAAAGTGGCGGGCGCTGCCCCGGCTGCTGCCCCGGCCCCAGCTGCTGCCCCGGCGCCAGCCAAGGCCGAGGCTGCTCCGGCCGCCGCGCCTGCAGCTGCTGCCCCTGCTGCTGCCCCTGCACCGGCTGCTACCGCACCGGCTGCTGGCAACAACGCCAAGGTTCACGCAGGCCCGGCTGTTCGTCAGCTGGCCCGTGAATTCGGTGTCGAGCTGGGCGCAGTTGCTGCGACCGGCCCGCACGGCCGCATCCTGAAAGAAGACGTGCAGGTTTACGTCAAGGCGATGATGCAAAAGGCCAAGGAAGCCCCGGCTGCCGCCGGTGCAACCGGTGGCGCTGGCATCCCGCCGATCCCTGCAGTGGACTTCAGCAAGTTCGGTGAAGTGGAAGAAGTGGCCCTGACCCGCCTGATGCAGGTCGGTGCCGCCAACCTGCACCGCAGCTGGCTGAACGTACCGCACGTTACCCAGTTCGACTCCGCCGACATCACCGAGCTGGAAGCCTTCCGCGTTGCACAGAAGGCCGTGGCCGAAAAAGCTGGCGTGAAGCTGACCGTGCTGCCACTGCTGCTCAAGGCCTGCGCCTTCCTGCTCAAGGAACTGCCGGACTTCAACAGCTCGCTGGCACCAAGCGGCAAAGCCATCATCCGCAAGAAATACGTGCACATCGGCTTCGCCGTGGACACCCCGGACGGCCTGCTGGTCCCTGTGATCAAAAACGTCGACCAGAAGAGCCTGCTGCAACTGGCTGCCGAAGCCGCTGCACTGGCCGAGAAGGCGCGCACCAAAAAGCTGTCGGCCGACGACATGCAAGGTGCCTGCTTCACCATCTCCAGCCTCGGCCACATTGGCGGCACCGGCTTCACGCCGATCGTCAACGCGCCGGAAGTGGCTATTCTGGGCGTCTCGAAGGCGACCATGCAGCCAGTGTGGGATGGCAAGGCCTTCCAGCCGAAGCTGATGCTGCCGCTGTCGCTGTCCTACGATCACCGTGTGATCAACGGCGCTGCCGCCGCGCGCTTCACCAAGCGTCTGGGCGACGTGCTGGGCGATATCCGCACCATGCTGCTGTAAGGCAGCCCGCTGCCCCTCCCCGGAGGGGCGGTACCCTTTTCGAGCTGCCACGCTCGTACCTCAACCCCGTCAATTGGCGGGGCTTTTTTTGTCCGGCGAAAGTATTCGGCGCCTGGGAGATCGAGCGCCGCCCGCGCGGCGCTCGATCTCCCAGGCGGCAAAAACCCCAAGGCGATCTAAGTTTTCCGCCCCACCCGCCGATAACCTGTCCACAGCATCAAGCATGGCCGCTTGCCAGCCCTCGGGACATGATGCAACCTTGCCGAATCCGCTGCCGCTACATGGCCGCGCTCCCTGTTCAAGCGAGTCTTCGATGAAAAGCCAAACCGATGCCGCCAGCCGTGTGGCGGCCGAGGTCGTCACGCCGTTACCCGTGCCCTCGCGGCTCGGTATGCTGCGTTTCGAAAGGCTCAACGAAGCCACCTGGGCCATGCTCTATCTGGACCCGGCCTGCGAGCGCCATTTTGGCCTGCACGCCGCCGACCTGTGTGCCCTGGTGGACGCGCCGTACGCCAGCCTGATGGAACCCGAGGCCCGTTACCGGCTGCACGACGAGATCCAGCTGCAACTGGCCCAGCGCGGCTACTACCGCGTGCGCTACTCCCTGCACACGCCAGGCAAGTTGCTGCGCCTGCTGGAGACCGGTGAAGCCTACAAGCAGCACAACCGCCAGCTGTTGCGCGGCTACATGAGCGTGCTCGACGACCAGCCCGACGACCCTGGCGAGAGCGCCAGCGACCTGGAGTCGCGCAACAACCGCCTGCAACTGGCCCTGCAACTGAACCAGCGTGCCCAGCAAGAACAACTGGAACACCTGGAGCGCGTACGCGGTCAGCAGGACCTCATCCTGCGCCTGGCGCGTCAGCGCTACAGCGCCGAGAACTCCCTGCTGGAAGCCGCCCAGCTGATCACCCAAAGCGCCTGCGAAATCTACAAGGTCGACAGCGCCAGCATCTGGCACCTGGACGACCAGCGCCTGGAACCGATCACCGCCTGGTACCGTGACGCACAGGAGCATCGCCAGCCTGAAGCTATCGATGCCAGCCGCTTCCCCGACTACCTCGAGGCGCTGCACGCCAGCCGCGCCATCGACGCCCACAACGCCGGCCACGACCCACGCACCCGCGCCCTGACGCAAAGCCTGCGCCCGGAAAACAAGGCCATGCTCGATGCCAGTATCCGCGTTGATGGCCAGGTGGTCGGCGTGCTGTGCCTGGAGCAGAGCGGCCAACCACGGGCCTGGCAATCGGACGAAATCGCCTTTGCCGGGGAGCTGGCCGACCAGTTCGCCCAGGTCATCACCAACCACAACCGGCGCGCTGCCGCCAGCGCATTGCACTTGTTCCAGCGTGCAGTGGAGCAAAGCGCCAGCGCCTTCCTGCTGGTCAATCGTGATGGCCGGGTGGAATACGTGAACCCGAGCTTCACCGCCATCACCCAGTACAGCACTGACGAAGTGCAAGGCCGCCACCTGGGCGAACTGCCTGCACTGGAAAACCTGAGCGAACTGCTGTTCGACTCGCCCTCCAGCCTGGCCATGGGCAATAGCTGGCAGGGTGAGTTCAAGAGCCGGCGCAAGAACCTGGAGCCCTACTGGGGCCAACTGTCGATTTCCAAGGTGTACGGCGACAATCGTGAGCTGACCCATTACATCGGCATCTACGAAGACGTCACCCAGACCAAGCTGGCCCAGCAGCGCATCGAGCGCCTGGCCTACACCGACAACCTGACCAACCTGGGCAACCGCCCGGCGTTCATCCGCAGCCTGGACGAGCGCTTTGTCCGTGATGGCGAAAGCGCGATGTGCCTGCTGCTGGTGGACATCGACAACTTCAAGCGCATCAACGACAGCCTCGGCCACCAGACCGGCGACAAGCTGCTGATCAGCCTGGCCCGGCGCCTGCGCAACAGCCTGCACAGCGGTGGCATCCTGGCGCGCTTTGCCAGTAACGAGTTCGCCGTGCTGCTCGACGACACCAGCCTGCAAGATGGCCAGGGCGTTGCCTTGCAGTTGCTGAGCACACTCGACAAACCCATGTTCGTCGACAACCAGCTGATCAACGTCACCGCCTCGGTAGGCCTGGCCTGCGCGCCGCTGCATGGCACCGACCCGGCCAGCCTGATGAAGAACGCAGGCCTTGCGCTACACAAGGCCAAGGCCAACGGCAAGCACCAGGTGCAGGTGTTTACTGAAGTGCTCAACGCCGAGGCCAGCTACAAGCTGTTCGTCGAGAACAACCTGCGCCGCGCCCTGACCCAGAACGAGCTGGAGGTGTTCTACCAGCCCAAGATCTGCCTGCGCAGCGGCCGCCTGCTGGGGCTGGAAGCGTTGTTGCGCTGGAACCACCCCGAGCGCGGCATGATCCGCCCGGACCAGTTCATCAGCGTGGCCGAGGAAACCGGCCTGATCATACCCATCGGCAAGTGGGTGGTCCGCCAGTCGTGCCGCATGAGCAAGCAACTGCGTGAGGCCGGCCTGGGCAACCTGCACGTGGCCATCAACCTGTCGCCCAAGCAGTTCTCCGACCCGGACCTGGTGGCATCAATCAGCAGCATCCTCAAGGAAGAAGCCCTGCCCCCGCACTTGCTGGAGCTGGAGCTGACCGAAGGCCTGCTGCTGGAAGCCAGCGAAGACACGCACCGCCAGCTGGACGAGCTGAAGGCCTTGGGGCTGACCCTTGCCATGGACGACTTCGGTACCGGTTATTCATCGCTGAGCTACCTGAAGAAGTTTCCGATCGACATCCTCAAGATCGACCGTAGCTTCATCAACGAAATCCCGGATAACCAGGACGACATGGAAATCACCTCGGCGGTGGTGGCCATGGCCCACAACCTCAAGCTGAAGGTGGTGGCCGAGGGTATCGAGACGCCGGAGCAACTGGCGTTCCTGCGCCGGCACCGCTGCGACGTGGGCCAGGGCTACCTGTTCGACCGGCCGATCCCTGGGCGCGAGCTGGCCGAACGGCTGAAGCGTTATCCGCGCGGACCAGTGGCCTGACAGCGGCGTAATCCTCGGGCACTATAGAACCTATTCGGGCCCTATCGCCGGCAAGCCAGCTCCCACAGGGACCGCACAGATTTCCAGACCTGTGATATCCCTGTGGGAGCTGGCTTGCCGGCGATGGCCCAACACCTATCCCACTGAAAAAACACAGAGGAACGGCCATGGTCCTGCGTTCGGAAATCCTGGTGAACAAAAACGTCATGCCAACTGCGGAGCAGGCCCTGCCTGGCCGCGAAACGCCAATGAGCCTGCCCGAGTTCCACTACGTGTTCGAAGGCACCCCGCTGCTCGGCCCCTTCTTTGAAGGCGCCATCGACTTCGCCATCTTCGGCCTGGGTTGCTTCTGGGGCGCGGAGCGGCGCTTCTGGCAGCGCGAAGGCGTGGTCAGCACCGTGGTCGGCTACGCCGGCGGTTTCACCCCGCACCCTACCTACGAAGAAGTCTGCTCGGGCCTGACCGGCCACACCGAAGTGGTGCTGGTGGTGTTCGACAAAGACAAGGTCAGCTACCGCGAGCTGCTGGCGATGTTCTGGGAACTGCACAACCCCACCCAAGGCATGCGCCAGGGCAACGACGTCGGCACCCAGTATCGCTCGGCCATCTACTGCACCAGCCCTGAACAGCTGGAACAGGCCAAGGCCAGCCGCGACGCCTACCAGGCCGAACTGACCAAAGCCGGCTTTGGTGAAATCACCACCGAAATCGACCAGGCACCGACCGTGTATTTCGCCGAGGCGTACCACCAGCAGTACCTGGCCAAGAACCCGGACGGCTACTGCGGCATCGGCGGCACCGGTGTATGCCTGCCACCCAGCCTGCAAGGCAACTGAACCATGACCACGATGACCCTGTTCCACTCGCCCTTGTCACCTTTTGTGCGCAAGGTCATGGTGGTGCTGCACGAGACCTCGCAGCTTGAGCGCGTAAAGCTGCAAGCGGTAAACATCAGCCCGGTGAGTGGCGACCCGCAGCTCAACCAGGACAACCCGATCGGCAAGATCCCGGCCCTGCGCCTGGACGACGGCACCGTGCTGCATGACAGCCGGGTGATCTGCGAGTACCTCGACCTGCAACACGTCGGCCTGCCACTGCTGCCCCGTGAAGGCTCGGCGCGCTGGCGGCGCATGACCCTGGTGTCGCAGGCCGATGCGATCATGGATGCGGCGGTGTCGTCGCGCTATGAAAGTTTCTTGCGGCCAGAGGACAAACGCTGGGATGGCTGGTTGCAGGCGCAGAGCGACAAGATCCGCCGTAGCCTGGCCAACCTGGAGCAGGAGCACCTGCCCGAGCTGATGTCCGGGTTCGACCTGGCGGCGATTGGCGTGGCCTGTGCGCTGGGGTATCTGGATTTGCGTCAGCCGGAGTTTGGTTGGCGGGAACGCCAGCCAGGCCTGGCTGCATGGTATGCAGAGGTGGCCAAGCGGCCTTCGATGGTCGCCACATCTCCAGTTGCCTGACAGGGCCTCTTCGCGGGCACGCCCGCTCCCACAGGTAGAGTGCTGTGGGAGCGGGCGTGCCCGCGAAAGCTTCACCTAGGTAATGCAGGAAACAGCTGCCCAATCCTCAGGGCCAGCCACCGCCCGATTTCTCTGTCCTCCCTCATGCCGACCTCCCCACCCGCGCCCAGTCCAGCCGACGGGTCAGCACCATGAACACCCCCAGCAAGCCAAAGCACAGCAGCGATCCCATCAGCAGTGCATAGTCTTCGGCACTCAGCAGCCCATAAAGCAGCGCATACAGCGCCGCCAGCCCAGCCGCAAACCCGACCCCTCGTCCCAGGCTGCGCAACACATGGCTCAGGTAGAAGCCGATCAGCAGCACACACGCCGAAGCCGACAGCCCGTACGCCAGGCCAAAGCCAATGTGCTCGGACAAAGACAGCAGCAGCAGGTAGAAGAACGCCAGCGCCACGCCGACCAGGATGTACTGCACCGGGTGCACACTCAGGTTCTTCAACACCTCGAACAGAAAGAAGCCGGCGAAGGTCAGCGCAATGAACAGCAACGCGTATTTGATCGCCCGCTCACTTTTCAGGTACTGGTCCACCGGGTCGACAAAGCTCACGCCGAAGCTGCGCTCGCTGAAATCTGCGCACTGCCCGGCGGTGGCGCACTGGCGCAGGGCATCCTCAAGGTTGGTGGCGAAGAACGACGTCTGCCAGTGGGCGCTGAAGCCCTGGGCATCGATGTCACGGCGGTTGGGCAGGTAGTTGCCGACAAAACTCGGATGCGGCCAGTTGGCGCGCATGTCCACGTTGCTGGTGCGGCCCACCGGCACGATGTGCAACTGGCCGGTGCCCTGCAATGCAAGGTCGAAGCCGTAGCTGAATTCCCGTGCCTGCATGCCGTCCAGCCCCGGCAGGCTGGCATGCACGCCACCGCGCATCCAGTCGAGCTGGGTGCCTGCCTCGAACGGCACCTTGTGTTCGTCCAAGCTCAGCTCCAGGCCATTCTCGATGCCGCGGATATCGCTGATGCCCACCACCAGGAAGGGTTTGTCGAAGCGGTAGTCGTCGAAGTCCTTGTCGATACCCCAACGCTCCGGGAGCTTGAAACGGCCGCTGATACGCCCCTTGGCGTGGAACAGCCGGGCCTGGTAGATGCCGCGGGCACGCAGTTCGGTGTCCACCCCCAGGTCGGCGTCGAACGTTTCCGGCAGGAAGTACAGGTGGCCGGCAATGGTGCTGGTTTCCTGGGTGCGCTCGCCGTCCTTTTCGATCCAGCGGCGCTGGTACTTGCGGTACGGCACCACCAGCAGCGGGCCGCTGAGCTGTTGGTCGAAGCTGGCACTTTGGGCAATGTCGCGCAGCACGTTGTCGCGCAGGGCCTGGCGTTCATCGATCAGGCCGTTGATCAGCAGCAGCGGAATGAGCAGCAGCAATATAAGTACGGCGATCATGCCGAGTTTGTAACCGAGGGTCTTGGTCATGGGGCCTCCTGTGGCAGTGGGCGCAGTGTCTGCGTCTTGCGTGGAGGCTGTGTGGAGAGCCTGTGTGGTTTGAGTGTATTTGGGGCTGCTGTGCAGCCCCGGCAATCTCAGCTGATACGCCGCACCGGCAGCCACAACCGCACCCGCACCCCGCCATCGACGTTATCCACCGCCAACGCCCCGCCATGCAGTTGCATCACCTCGGCCACAAAATTCAGCCCCAGCCCGGTGCTCTTGCGCCCGCTACCCGGCCGCGGCAGCGAGTAGAACCGCTCGCTGACCCGCCCGATGGCATATGCCGGTATCGCCTGCCCCTGGTTGAACAGGCTCAATGCCACCCGCTCGCCGTCGCGCTCCAGGTCAAACAGCAGGGCGCCACCTGCGGGGGTGAAATCCAGTGCGTTATCCAGCAAGTTGGCCAGCGCCTGGCGCATCAGGAACGGATCACACAGCAAGCGCAAACCCGCCGGCACCCGCTGACGCACGTGCAAACCGGCGCCTTCGATCCGCGCCCCATGAGCCAACAGCAACTCGTCCACCAGCGCCGCCAGCGCCACCTGCTGTTCATCCTCCAGGGCCTGCATCTGCTCGACCCTGGCCAGGTTGAGCAGGCGCTCGACCATCTGCTGCAAACGCTCGCTCTCGCGCTCGATGTTGCCGGCAAAGCGCGCGCGCTGGTCGGCGGGCATGCCCTCGTCCTGCAGCAGCTCGCAAGCCCCACGAATGGCCGCCAGCGGGCTTTTCAGTTCGTGCGTCAGGGTATGCACATAGCGCTCGACATAAGCCTTGCCCTCCAGCTGGGTGCGCATGCGTTCCACCGCCTGGGCCAGGTGCGCCAGCTCGCCGCCCTTGTAGTGCGGCAACGCGGCACGCTCGCCCTCGCTGACCGCCTGGGCATAACGCGCCAGCCGGCGCAGCGAGCGCGCCAGCCACCACGACAGCGCCGCGCCAATCAGCAAGCCCAGGCCGATCAGCCCCAGACCCAGCGTGAGCAGGCGCCGCTCGGAACGGTCGATGTACGGCTGCAGCGAGCTGTTGGGTTTGGCCACGGTGACCACGCCGATGATCTTGCCGTCGTCGATGATCGGTGCGCCGACGTGCATCACCGAGGTGCTTTCATCATTGGGGTCGCTGCGGGTGGAGCGGGCGCCGTACTGGCCGCGCAGGGTCAACAGCACGTCATTCCACTGCGAGTAATCTTTGCCCAGCGCCTCACCGCTGGAGTCCAGCAGCACGATGCCCTTGGCGTCAGTCACATAGATGCGGTGGCTGACCTGGTTCTTGGCCAGGCCCCAGATCTGCGCGCCCGGGCTGCGCGAGCCGTAGGCCTTGAGTACTTGCGGCAGGCGGCTCTGGCTCAAGGTGCCGGCCTTGACGTCATCGCGCAGGATCTCGGCCAACAGGTTGGCGGTGTCGACCAGTGTTTCTTCGGATGACTGGCGCACCACCGGGCGGATCTGTTCACGCACCGTGTTGAGCAGGAAATAGCCCGCCAGGCCGACGAACAGGAAGTACACCAGAAAAATCCGGATGCCCAGGCGCATCAGGCGTGGTCCGGGCTGTAGCTGTAGCCGAGGCCGCGGTGGGTCTGGATCGGCTCGGCGTCACCCGCTACCTGGCGCAGCTTGGCGCGCAGGCTTTTGATATGGCTGTCGATGGTGCGCTCGTAGCCTGCATCGGAGGCCACCCCCAGGGCATCAAGCAGCTGTTCTCGGCTGAATACCCGCTGCGGCTGCTCCAGCAGGGATTGCAGCAGGCGGAATTCGTGGCGGGTCAGCGTGAGTGGCTGGCCGCGATAGGTGATCTGCATGCGCAGGGTGTCGAGCTGGAACAACGCCGCATCGGTGGCAGACTCGGCCCTGGGGCCCATGCGTTTGAGGATCGCCCGCACTCGCGCAGCCACTTCACGCGGGCTGAAGGGTTTGACCACGTAGTCGTCGGCACCGATTTCCAGGCCCACCACCCGGTCGATTTCACCGTCGCGGGCACTGAGGAACATCACCGGCACTTCGGTGAAACGGCGCAATTGGCGGCAGGTTTCGAAGCCACTGATGTCGGGCAGGCCGATGTCCAGGATGATCAGGTCGGCTGGGCGCTGTCGCTGCTGGTCGAGGGCGGCGCCGCCCAAGGTCACCCATTCGGTGCTGTGGCCGTCGGCCTGCAGGGCATAAACCAAGGTGTCGGCGATCGCGGCTTCGTCTTCGACGATGAGGATATGGGGCATCGAGCTACAAGCCTCAAGCTGCAAGCTTCAAGTGAAAGCGGATCACGTGAACTTACACTGATCTGTTCTCACTTGCAGCTTGCAGCTACTGCTTAGCAGTCAGGCTTGCCAGCGGTAAACTTCTTGGCCGGGTTGACCGCGGCCTTGAACTCGCGCAGCGCCTTGGAGCCCACGAGCAGCGGGTAGTTGAAGCTGCTGCGGTCGACCAGGTTCACCTCCACGGTGCGTTTCACATCACCCAGACATAGCTCCAGGTCCACTACCGGGCGCTTGGAGATTTCCGGCGCATCGCCTTCTTCCTCTTCATCGGCACGGCCTTTGATCTTGCTGATGCGCGAGACCTTGTGCTCATACACCTTGCCATCGGAATCCTTGGTCGCCAGGCGGAAGCGCACCCATTCCTCGCCATCGCGGGTGAACAGCTCGATGTCCTTGGCCGACAGCGACGCGGTGAAGGCACCGGTGTCCATCTTGGCTTTCAGGGTTTCGCCCAGCTCGGGCAGGGCGATGTTCTCGTACCGGCCGTATATCGTAGGCTCGGCGGCCATGACTGGCAGCGCCAACAGTGACAACATGGCAAACAGAGATTTCACAAGCAGGCTTCCTTGAGAAGGGTCAGTGCTTAGACTGCACTGGCAGGATAGGTTCGCTGTGCCAAGCCTAATCAACATAATGTGAAACATTTGTTGCCGCCGCAGGGCATTGGACATTTGGCGTAGGCCACGGCCCTGCTTATCATTGCCAACCGTTAATCTCCCACAACAAGAGTCTCTTTATGCGTCGCCTGCTGACCGGCATTCTCACTGCCACTCTGCTGCTGCTCAATACGGTGGTGTTGATCTGCCCGCTGCTGGTCTTCGCCCTGCTCAAGCTGGTGTTGCCGGGCCGTGGCCGCGACTATGCCTCGTGGGCGGTGATGTGGGTGGCCGAAACCTGGTCGGAAATCGACAAGGCCATCTTCGCCCTGTGCATTCCTACCCAGTGGGACATCCGCGGCGTGGAGAACCTGCGCAAGGACACGTCCTACCTGGCCGTGAGCAACCACCAGAGCTGGGTCGATATCCCTGCGTTGATCGAAAGCCTCAACCGCCGCACGCCGTTCTTCAAATTCTTCCTCAAGAAGGAGCTGATCTGGGTGCCGCTGCTCGGCCTGGCCTGGTGGGGGCTGGATTACCCGTTCATGAAGCGCTACAGCAAGGCGTTTCTGGAAAAGCACCCCGAGCTCAAGGGCAAGGACCTGGAAATCACCAAGGCGGCCTGCGAGCTGTTCAAGCGCCAGCCGGTGACCGTGGTGAACTACCTGGAGGGCACCCGGTTTACCGAAGCCAAGCGCCAGCAGCAACAGTCGCCGTATCGCTACCTGCTCAAGCCCAAGGCAGGGGGCGTGGCGTTTGTGCTCGCGGCATTGGGCGAGCAGCTGGATGCGTTGCTGGACGTGACCATCGTGTACCCCGGCAACCAGGCACCGGGGTTCTGGGCGTTGCTCAACGGCAGCATTAGCCGGGTGATTATCGACATTCAGGTGCGAGAGCTGGACCCGGCACTCTGGGCGGGGGATTACGAGAATGATCCGGCCTTCCGCCAGACTGTGCAGGCCTGGGTGAATCAGGTGTGGGTGCAGAAGGACCAGCGGATCGAGCAACTGCGCTCGGAGATTGGCTAAGCCGTCATCCTGGACCGGCCTCTTCGCGGGGCAAGCCCGCTCCCACAGATACTCCACCCTTCCCAAGGTGTGTGCGGTACCTGTGGGAGCGGGCTTGTCCCGCGAAGAGGCCAATGAATACCCGACAAATGCCCGATTAAAACCCAGGCTAATAATCGACATTAGGATTACTTCTTTGTCACACCCCACCTAAGTGGATAAAAATCGATCAAAGCACAATTACAAAAAGCCTGGATCGATCAATGGCCAACCCATCTAGCTCCACCCCCGCCCAGCTTCGCCGTGTCCTCGGCCTGCCCGCTCTGGTGTTCTTCGGCCTGGTCTACATGGTCCCACTGACCATCTTCACCACCTACGGCATCGTCACCGAACTCACCGGTGGCCGCACCGCCGGCGCCTACCTGGTCACTCTGGTGGCCATGCTGTTCACCGCTGCGTCCTACAGCTTCATGGTCAAACGCCTCCCGGTTGCAGGCTCGGCCTATTCCTACACCAACATGGCCTTCGGCCCCAACATCGGCTTTCTCGCCGGCTGGTCGTTGCTGCTCGACTACCTGTTCCTGCCGATGATCAACTACCTGCTGATCGGCCTGTTCCTCAACATCGCCTTCCCGGCAGTACCCGCCTGGGCTTTCGTGCTCGCCTGCATCGCCCTGGTGACAGTGCTGAACGTGGTCGGCATCAACTCGGTGGCAAAGACCAGCAACCTGATCGTTGGCGCGCAGATCGTGTTTATCGGCGTGTTTGTCGCGCTGTCCTGCCAGACATTGGCCGGCCAGCCGCTCGACCTGCTGTCGCCGCTGCTGGGTGACGGCAGCAAACCGGGCTTCGGCCACTTGATGGCGGGCGCAGCGGTGCTGTGCCTGTCGTTCCTGGGCTTCGACGCTGTGTCGACCCTGGCCGAAGAATGCCGCGACGCACGCCGCGACGTGCCAAGGGCGATCATCCTCACCACCCTGTTTGCCGGTTTGCTGTTTACCCTGCTGGCCTATGTCAGCCAGCTGGTGCTGCCGGGCAGCAGCTTTGCCAATGCCGATGCAGCGGCCAACGAGGTGATGTTCAAGGCGGGCGGGCAGTTCCTCACCAACTTCTTCACCGCCGCGTATGTTGCGGGCAGCCTGGGTTCGGCGCTGGCCTCGCAGGCGGCGGTGTCGCGCATCCTGTTCACCATGGGCCGCGACAACGTGCTGCCACGCCGTAGCTTTGGTTACCTGTCGCCGCGCTTTGGTACGCCAGTGTTCGCTATTTTGCTGGTGTCAGCCTTCTCGCTGCTGGCGCTGGTGATCGACCTGGCTACCCTCGCCTCGCTGATCAGCTTCGGCGCGCTGGTGGCGTTCTCGGCGGTAAACCTGGCGGTGGTGAAGACGCATCTGTTGGATGATGCCAGCCAGCGTAATGCCAAGGGGCTGCTGAGCTATGGCGTGGTGCCGCTGGTAGGGTTGGGGCTGACACTGTGGCTGTGGACCAGCCTGTCGGCGCTGACGCTGGTGATTGGCCTGTGCTGGTTTGCCTTGGGCCTGGCCTACTTGGCGATACTGACCGCCGGCTTCCGCCGCCCCGTGCGCCTGGTGGACTTCACAGAAGCCGCCTGACCCAATAGCCCAAGGCCTGCGCGGCCCCTTGTAGGAGCGGCCTTGTGCCGCTCCGCTCCTACAGGACGGCGCCAGCCTTCCACAGCGGTGATACCCACACTGCCCCTACAACCCCCTAGACCGAAGGCTGGGCCAACGGCGCCGGCGTAGTCCACAAACTACCCAAATTCTGCAATAACGACCCGGCAATCCCCTGCTGCCCCAGGTACTGCAGAATCAACGGCGCAAACTGCCCGATCATCCCCGTGTCCATCCCCAGCGCCTTGAACGCACTGTCCAGGTCGCTGCGGTTTTCCACGTTATTGCCCAGCGCGTTGCTCAGGGCCGACTGGCTTTCGCTGTTCTTGCCCAGCAAATCGCCCAAGCCACTCAAGCCGCCCAGCGCATTGGCCCCGGCCAGCAGGTCCAGGCCAGGTACCGCTTTGGTCAGTTGCCCATAGTCATCGGTACTCAGGTTATTACGCGCCAAGCCCAGCATTGCCCCTGCCCCACCCACGGCCTGTTCGGGGGTGATCTTCAATTCGCTGCCCAAGGTGTTAAGCAAATTGGCCTGCGCCTCGGGTGCCTGCACTTGGCCTTGTTGTTTCTGGTTTTGCATAGCGGTCACGGCGTTAGCGGCGTCGCTGAGGTTGAAGGCGAACACCGGGCTTGCGGCCAGAGTCATCAGGGTTGCCAGGGTGAATGCTTTCATCAGGAGGGACCTCGTTGGCCGGGAGCGCTGGGGAAACGTGCGTATTGGACTCCAGGTGTAAGGGTTTGTTCCAAATGCCCAACCACCTGATAAATATGCTAGTTGTGCTGGCAAATTCGGGCATGCAAATTGAACACCCTAGATACATCTCCGAAGGCAACAAGCCATGACCGACAATCCAGTAGCTCAAATTTTAAAAAACGCTGATGTCGCAACGGTACGCCCCGAAAAATCGGCAACTTCAGATGTGATGCACTTTTACCAAAATGGGCACCTGGCATCTGAAATATCGGCTAAGGGACATCGGCAAATTATGTGGGCGCAAGAAACACCCGTTGCACAGCTCGCAACATCGGAAAAATCAAATTTACTGTCAATTGATCGTGCCAATTCAGTTCTCGGCATACAACTTGAGGCTGTGTCACTATCACCTTATGGATATCTCTCCTCCCAAGATATCAAAACACTAATCCTCTTCAATGGGCAATGGCGCGATCCGTTGAGCCAAATGGACATTTTAGGTAACGGACACCGTCAATTCAGTACGACACTCAGACGTTTTTGCAATCCGGATTTACATCAGAGCCCATTTGGCGATGGTGGCGTAAACGCCTATGCTTATTGCGAGAATGATCCGATCAACAAAATAGATCCATCTGGACAAGCGTCAATCTTGATTATCAGAGCGCTGAAGGGGCTCGGCAACATGATGGGCTTGAGAACTCCCTCTCGCAACCTTCCTACTACTCCCAATCGCCCCGCCAGCGGGGCTGCCAACAATTATTCAGCGGCTCCACAACGCCGGCCGAATGAAGGTAGACCACTGCCTCCCCCCCCGGCTGGAGCTAGACTTGCAGAATCGCGCACCAACCATCAATTAAATATTGGATATTCTTCCCCCAGTGATGCACGTCAAGCGATGTATCTACAGACCGAACTGACAAGTAGCGGAGATCGATTAGTTGCTCTAGGGGCGGAAAAAAGCAAACTTTCCTCAACAATAAACAGACAAAAGAGCGTCGGGAATAAGCCTACTCACGAGAAAAAATTACTTTCACAAATCAAACGAGATATTCACCTTGAAACCACAAAATACCGTCTAATTGAAAACCAAATAAAGACACTGAGATCAGGGCAAACCAACATACAAAATGCACGATAATTGAAAACAGCTAAAAAAAGCCCCTCAACTGGAGGGGCTCTTTTAGTTGAAGCCGAATTACGCCGCACCCCACATCTTGTGCGGGTCAATCACAAACTTCTTCGGCACACCCGCATCAAACTCGCCATACCCTTCCGGCGCCTGATCCAGGTTGATCACCTGCACCCCCACCACTTCAGCAATGTTGATACGGTCCCACATGATCGCCTGCATCAGCTGGCGGTTGTACTTCATGGTCGGGGTCTGGCCGGTGTGGAAGCTGTGCGATTTTGCCCAGCCCAGGCCAAAGCGGATGCTCAGCGCGCCGATCTTGGCGGCGGCATCTACCGCGCCTGGGTCTTCGGTCACGTAAAGGCCCGGGATACCGATGTTGCCGGCAACGCGGGTCACTTGCATCAGCGAGTTCAGCACGGTAGCCGGGGCCTCATGCTTGGCACCTTCGTGGCCATGGCCGCGGGCCTCGAAGCCGACGGCGTCGACGGCGCAGTCCACTTCCGGCTCGCCAAGAATGTCGATGATCTGCTCGTGCAGCGGGGTGTCCTTGGACAGGTCGACCACTTCAAAGCCCTGGGACTTGGCGTGGGCCAGGCGGGCCGGGTTCAGGTCGCCGACGATGACACAGGCGGCGCCCAGCAGGCGGGCCGAGGCTGCAGCGGCCAGGCCGACCGGGCCAGCGCCTGCAACGTATACGGTGCTGCCTGGGCCTACGCCAGCCGTCACGGCACCGTGGTAGCCGGTGGGCAGGATGTCGGACAGGCAGGTCAGGTCACGGATCTTTTCCATGGCCTTGTCGCGGTCCGGCAGTTTCAGCAGGTTGAAGTCGGCGTATGGCACCAGCACGTACTCAGCCTGGCCACCGGTCCAGTCGCCCATGTCGACATAGCCGTAAGCACCACCGGCGCGGGCCGGGTTGACGGTGAGGCAGACACCGGTGTGCATCTCTTTGCACGAGCGGCAGCGGCCGCAGGCAACGTTGAAGGGTACCGACACCAGGTCGCCGATTTTCAGGCGTTCGACGTCACGCCCCATCTCGACGATTTCACCAGTGATTTCGTGGCCCAGGACCAGGCCGACCTGGGCAGTGGTACGGCCGCGGACCATGTGCTGGTCGGAGCCGCAGATGTTGGTGGAGACCACCTTCAGAATGACGCCGTGTTCGATCTTCTTGCCGCGCGGATCCTGCATTTTCGGGTAGTCGATGTGTTGCACTTCGACCTTGCCGGCGCCGAGATATACCACTCCACGATTGCCAGACATTGCTTTTACCTCGCTTGATTTTTATTTATGCAGCGTTGGTTGAAGCGCCGCCATCCGTGGGCGGCATGTGTTACTGGAATGCAGGAGATTGTGGGCCTGATAGGGCGGGTTGCACTGACTGGAAGCGACAGAGGGATGTCTTTTAGCGGCAGGCACAAAGGTGTGAGGCCATTCGCGGGACAAGCCCGCTCCCACAGGCTCACCGCTCTTTCGAACATGGCGATGAACCTGTGGGAGCGGGCTTGTCCCGCGAAGAGGCCGGTACAGGATGTCAGAGAACGACAGTCCGATTTGCGTTGAGGAACACCCGCCGCTCGATGTGATACCCCACAGCACGCGCCAGGGTCAGGCATTCGATATCCCGCCCCTTGGCAATCAGGTCTTCCGGATAGTGGCTGTGGTCCACCACCTCGACCCCCTGGGCAATGATCGGCCCTTCGTCCAGGTCGTTGTTGATGTAGTGCGCCGTGGCGCCCACCATCTTCACGCCCTTGTTGTAGGCCTGGTGATAAGGCTTGGCGCCCTTGAACCCTGGCAACAAGGAGTGGTGAATGTTGATCGCCCAGCCATCCAGGCGCCGGCACAGCTCGGGCGACAGCACCTGCATGTAACGGGCGAGAATAACCAGCTCGGCGCCGGTTTCCTCGATCACCTGCAGGACCTTGCGCTCTTGCCCCGCCTTGTCATTGGGGTCGAGTGCGAAGTGGTAATAGGGGATCTTGTGCCAGTGCGCCAGGGGTTCGAGGTCGGGGTGGTTGGACACCACTGCAACCACGTCCATGCCCAGCTGGCCGATACGCTGCCGGTACAGCAGGTCGTTCAGACAGTGGTCGGCCTTGGACACCATGATCACCACTTTCGGGCGGTGGTTCGGTGCGGTCAGCTCGAAAGCCATGCCGAACGCTTCGCTGCGCTCGGCCAGGCCGGCACGGAAGCCCGTTTCGTCGAAATCGTCCGGCTGGCGGAATTCGACACGAATGAAGAAGCGCCCCGACTGCCGGTCATCGAAGGAGTGGTGCTCCGTCACGTAGCAGCGCTGCTCGAAGAGGTAACGCGTCACCACGTCGACGGTGCCGAGCATGCTCGGGCAGTCGGCGGTGAGAATCCAGGTATCCGGTGCCCGACTCATGTTCTGCTCTCCTTAAGCCTCGATGCTCAGGCCGTATTCGGCCGAAGCGTCCTGCAACCACAGCCACCAGTAGTCGGCAAAGCTGCGGCGAATCACCAGCTCCCAGGTGTCTTCGGCGGTACGGCGGATCACCAGTTGCGACTTGGCGAACACAGTGCCCACGGCCTTGCCCACCGGGAAGTTGTTCGGGTGAACATCATAGCTGGTGGATTTCATCAGCACTTCGCGCACGTTCGGGCCGCGCAGTTCCAGCAGGCTTTGCCCGCCGCTGACGTTGACCACCTGAATATGCTGGCCTTCAAGGGCTGCACGCAGCTTTTGCTCGACCGCCAGTTCCTGGCCACCGGGCACGATCAGCAGCCACTCGTCGGGGCCGACCCATTGCAGCGACATGTCGTTATTGGCGACCACAGTCAGGGCTACTGGCAGCTCCAGGCCCAGGGCCTTGTGCACGCCGGCGGCGAATTCCGGGTTATGGCCGTCGCCACGCAGGGTCAGGTGGCCAAGGAACTTGCGTTCACGCAGGGTCACGCCTGCGTTCTTGCGGCCTTTGCCAACCAGGCTGGCCAGGTCGGCGTGGTGCAGTGGCGACTGGGCCTTGGCCTCGGCGCCGGGGTTTTGCTGGAAGACGTTGATAGCGCTCATTTCTTACCTGCCTTGAATTCTGTTGTCCGTAAGACCAGAGGTCACATGCAATGCCCGAATGCTAGCGGTGGCCTGTGGGAGCGGGCTTGTCCCGCGAAGAGGGCGGTAAGGCCACCATCGCATTCGCGGGGCAAGCCCGCTCCCACAGGGCTTGCATTTCAAGCAGACCTATCTCAGGGCCTTAGACGTTCTGCCGCTCACCCTTCGGATCGAAGAACACCGAAGACACGATTTCCGCTTCGATCACGCTGCCATCTGCCTGCGGCGAGTAGACACGCTCGCCCATGCGCTTGAGGCCGCCTTTGACCACACCCATGGCGAATGAATAGCCCAGGGAGTTGGACGCGTAGCTGGAGGTGACGTGGCCAACCATGTCCATCGGGATCGGCTGTTTAGGGTCGAACACCAGTTGGGCGCCTTCCGGCAGCCACTTGGTCGGGTCGACCGGCTTCAGGCCTACCAGCTGCTTGCGGTTCTCGCGCACGCAGTCTTCACGGTTCATGCCACGCAGGCCGATCCACGAGAACGGCTTGTTACGGCCAACGCACCAGCTCATGTTCAGGTCGTCCGGGTTCATCGAACCGTCGGTGTCCTGGCCCACGATGATGAAGCCCTTCTCGGCACGCAGTACGTGCATGGTCTCGGTGCCATACGGGGTCAGGTTGTACTTTTTACCGGCCTCGATGATCTGTTCCAGCACGCCCATGGCGTAGTTGGCCTGCACGTTGACTTCGTACGACAGCTCACCGGTGAACGAGATACGGAACACACGGGCCGGCACGCCGCCGACGTTGCCTTCCTTCCAGGTCATGAACGGGAAGGCTTCCTTGTCCATGTCGATATCGGTCAGCTCGCTGAGCAGCTTGCGGCTGTTGGGGCCGGACAAGGTCATGGTGGCCCAGTGGTCGGTAACCGAGGTGAAGTACACCTTCAGCTCTGGCCATTCGGTCTGGTGGTACAGCTCCATCCACTGCAGCACACGGGCGGCGCCGCCGGTGGTGGTGGTCATGATGAAGTGGTTGTCGCCGACGCAGGCGGTTACGCCGTCGTCGAAAACCATGCCGTCTTCCTTGCACATCAGGCCATAGCGGGCCTTGCCCACATCGAGCTTGGTCCAGGCGTTGGTGTAGATGCGGTTGAGGAACTCGCGCGCGTCCGGGCCCTGGATGTCGATCTTGCCCAGGGTCGAGGCGTCCAGCAGGCCCACGCTGTCGCGCACGGCCTTGCACTCGCGGGCCACGGCGGCATGGATGTCTTCACCGGCTTTGGGGAAGTACCAAGGGCGCTTCCACTGGCCAACGTCTTCGAACTCGGCGCCGTTCTTCACGTGCCAGGCATGCAGGGCGGTGAAACGCACGGGCTCGAACAGGTGGCCACAGTGGCGGCCCGCTACCGCGCCGAACGTGACCGGCGTGTAGTTGGGGCGGAACATGGTGGTGCCCATTTCCGGGATGGTGATGCCGATCGAACGGGCGGCGATGGCCAGGCCGTTGATGTTGCCCAGTTTGCCCTGGTCGGTACCGAAGCCCAGCGCGGTGTAGCGTTTTACGTGCTCAACCGACTCGAAGCCTTCACGGGTGGCCAGCTCGATACCGGCGGCGGTCACGTCGTTCTGCTGGTCGACGAACTGCTTCGGCCCCTTGGTGCCTTTGTCGTGCGGCACCTGGAACAGTGCCACGGTGGCCTCTTCCTTGCGCGCCACGGTTTTTGGCAGGGTGCCGACAGAGGCTTTGAAGCCCGCCTCGGTGGCTGCGCGAACGCCGCCTTCGAAACCGTCGGCAATCACATCACCAAGGGCGTAGACGCCGTTGATACCACCCACGCACTCACGTTTCTGCGGTGCATCGCCCGGCACGAAGCCGAGGATGTCGTCACGCCATACCGGGCGACCGCCCAGGTGCGAAGCCAGGTGCACGATCGGGCTGTAGCCACCGGAGGTTGCGATCAGGTCGCACTCAAGGGTTTCGCCTGGGCTGGTGACTTTGTGCGCCTGCACATCGATGGCCGCCACGCGGGCGCCGGTGACATGCTTGCTGCCTTTGGCCTCGACCACGGCGCTGGAGGTGAGGATGCGGATGCCTTTGGCACGCGCCTCTTCAACCAGCGAGCCCCGTGGGTTGTGGCGGGCATCGGCGATGGCGACCACTTGCAGGCCAGCGTCGTGCCAGTCCAGCGCGGCGCGGTAGGCGTGGTCGTTGTTGGTCGACAGCACCAGCTTGCGGCCCGGGGCCACGCCGTAGCGGCGAACGTAGGTGGAGACTGCACCGGCCAGCATGTTGCCCGGTACGTCGTTGTTGCCGTACACCAGCGGGCGCTCGTGGGCGCCGGGCGCCAGCACCACGCGTTTGGCGCGTACACGGTGCACACGGTGGCGTACCTGGCCGATCGGTGCGCGGTCACCGAGGTGGTCGGTGAGGCGCTCATGAATGGTCAGGAAGTTATGGTCGTGGTAGCCGTTGACCGTGGCACGTGGCAGCAGGGTCACGTCCGGCAGCCCTTCCAGCTCTTTGATCACGGCGTTGACCCAGTCGGCGGCAGGCTTGCCGTCGAGGGTTTCGCGGCTGTCGAGCAGGCTACCGCCAAACTCTTCCTGCTCGTCAGCCAGGATCACACGGGCGCCGCTGCGCGCAGCAGCCAGTGCAGCGGCCAGGCCAGCAGGGCCGGCGCCGACGATCAGCACGTCGCAGTGCTGGTTCATGTAGTCGTAGCTGTCCGGGTCGTTCTGCAGCGGTGCACGGCCAAGGCCTGCAGCTTTGCGGATGTACTTCTCGTACGTCATCCAGAACGATTTCGGGTACATGAAGGTTTTGTAGTAGAAGCCCGGCGGCATCATGCTGCCGCCCACCTTGCCGAGGATGCCCATCACGTCGTTGTTGACGTTCGGCCAGCCGTTGGTGCTGGTGGCGACCAGGCCGGCGTACAGCGCCTGCTGGGTGGCGCGCACGTTCGGGATCTGGGTGGCTTCGCTGGAACCGATCTGCAGGATGGCGTTCGGCTCTTCAGTGCCGGCAGCGATGATGCCGCGTGGGCGCGAATACTTGAAGCTGCGGCCGACGATGTCTACGCCGTTGGCCAGCAACGCAGCGGCCAGGCTGTCACCGGCATAACCCTGGTAGGTCTTGCCGTTGAAAGTGAAGTTCAGGACCTTGCTGCGGTCGATGCGGCCGCCGCTGGCGAGGCGATAGGTCTGGCTCATACTTTTTCCCCTTGGCCTTTGACGGTCGACGGTGCGTTCGCAGCTTTACCGTTGGCGGTCACTTGCGGCTTTTCGCCAATCTTGTAGGTTTCCAGAATTTCGTAGGTCACGGTGTCGCGGGTGACGTTGAAGTACTGGCGGCAACCGGCAACGTGGTCCCACAGTTCATGGTGAATACCGCGTGGGTTGTCACGGTAGAACATGTAGGTACCCCACTCCTCGTCGGAGCAAGCGGCAGGGTCCAGCGGGCGGGCGATGTGCGCCTGGCCAGAGGCGTGAAACTCTTCTTCGGAGCGCAGCTCGCCGCAGTGGGGACAGAAAATATGCAACATGACGGTGTCTCCGGTTAGTGGGCGACGGCGGCGGCGCCGTGTTCGTCGATCAGTGCGCCGTTGTAGAAACGGTCCATGGAGAACGGCGCGGCCAGCGGGTGCATTTCGCCCTTGGCCAGGCTCGCGGCAAAGACGTTGCCCGAACCCGGGGTCGCCTTGAAGCCGCCAGTACCCCAACCGCAGTTGAAGAACATGTTCTTGACCGGGGTCTTGGTGATGATCGGGCAGGCGTCCGGCGAGGTGTCGACGATGCCGCCCCACTGGCGGTTCATGCGCACGCGCGAGAGGTTGGGGAACATCTCGACGATGGCCTGCAGGGTGTGCTCGATCACCGGGTACGAGCCGCGCTGGCCGTAGCCGACCCAGCCGTCGATACCGGCACCGATTACCAGGTCGCCCTTGTCGGACTGGCTGATGTAGCCGTGCACGGCATTGGACATGATCACGCTGTCGATGATCGGCTTGATCGGCTCGGATACCAGCGCTTGCAGCGGGTGCGATTCCAGCGGCAGGCGGAAGCCGGCCAGCTTGGCCATGTGCCCGGAGTTACCGGCGGTGACCACGCCGACGCGTTTGGCGCCGATGAAGCCTTTGTTGGTTTCCACACCAATGACCGCGCCGTTTTCCTTGCGGAAACCGATCACTTCGGTCTGCTGGATCAGGTCCACACCCAGGGCGTCGGCAGCGCGGGCATAGCCCCAGGCCACGGCGTCGTGGCGGGCCACGCCACCACGGCGCTGAACGGTTGCGCCAAGGATCGGGTAGCGGGTGTTCTTCGAGCAGTCCAGGTACGGGATTTCGGCCGCGACCTGGGCGGTGTTCAGCAGCTCGCCATCGACGCCGTTGAGGCGGTTGGCGCTGACGCGGCGCTCGGAGTCACGAATGTCCTGCAAGGTGTGGCACAGGTTGTAGACGCCGCGCTGGGAGAACATCACGTTGTAGTTGATGTCCTGGGACAGGCCTTCCCACAGCTTCATGGCGTGCTCGTACAACTGCGCCGACTCATCCCACAGGTAGTTGGAACGCACGATGGTGGTGTTACGGGCGGTGTTGCCGCCGCCCAGGTAACCTTTCTCGATCACGGCAACGTTGGTGATGCCGTGCTCTTTGGCCAGGTAGTAGGCCGTGGCCAGGCCATGGCCGCCACCGCCGACGATAACCACGTCGTACACCTTTTTAGGGGTGGGCGTGCGCCACATGCGCTGCCAGTTTTCGTGGTGGCTGAGGGAGTGTTTGAAGAGGCCGAAGCCCGAGTAGCGTTGCATGGTCGTTTACTCCACTCAGCGGTAAACAGGGAAGTCTGCGCACAGCGCCGCGACGTTCTTCGCCACATCGGCTTCGACGTCTGCGTCACCGAGGTTGTCGAGGATGTCGCAGATCCAGCCGGCCAGAGCCACGCACTGCGCAACCTTGAAGCCGCGGGTGGTGACGGCCGGGGTGCCGATGCGCAGGCCCGAGGTGACGAACGGCGACTGTGGGTCGTTCGGCACGGCGTTCTTGTTGACGGTGATGTGCGCGCGGCCCAGGGCGGCGTCGGCATCTTTGCCAGTGAGGCCCTGGCGGATCAGGCTGACCAGGAACAGGTGGTTGTCGGTGCCACCGGACACCACGTCGTAGCCGCGGTCGATGAACACCTGGGCCATGGCCTGGGCGTTTTCGATCACTTGTTGCTGGTAGGCCTTGAAGCCAGGCTCCAGCGCTTCCTTGAAGCACACGGCCTTGGCGGCAATTACGTGCATCAGCGGGCCGCCTTGGGCGCCCGGGAATACAGCGGCGTTCAGCTTCTTCTCGATCTCTTCGTTCGACTTGGCCAGGATCAGACCGCCACGAGGGCCGCGCAGGGTCTTGTGGGTGGTGGTGGTAACCACATCGGCGAACGGGATCGGGTTCGGGTACAGGCCAGCGGCAACCAGGCCGGCTACGTGGGCCATGTCGACGAACAGCAGCGCACCCACCTTGTCGGCAATGGCGCGGAAGCGTGGGAAGTCGAGGGTCTTGGAGTAGGCCGAGAAACCGGCAACGATCATTTTCGGCTTGTGCTCGACCGCGAGGCGCTCGACTTCGTCGTAGTCGATCAGGCCGGTGTCGGTGTTGATGCCGTACTGCACGGCGTTATAGAGCTTGCCCGAGGACGACACTTTGGCGCCGTGGGTCAGATGGCCACCGTGGGCCAGGCTCATGCCGAGGATGGTGTCACCGGCCTGCAGCAGGGCCAGGTAGACGGCGCCATTGGCCGACGAGCCGGAGTGCGGCTGTACGTTGGCGTAGTCGGCACCGAACAGCTGCTTGGCGCGCTCGATGGCCAGGGCTTCTACTTTGTCCACGTGCTCGCAGCCACCGTAGTAGCGCTTGCCCGGGTAGCCTTCGGCGTACTTGTTGGTCAGGCCGCTGCCTTGGGCCTGCATGACGCGCTTGCTGGTGTAGTTCTCCGAGGCGATCAGCTCGATGTGATCTTCCTGGCGCTGTTCCTCGGCATTCATCGCCGCCAGCAGTGCGTCGTCGTAACCCTGGATCTGGTCTTGCTTGCTGAACATCGTGTATCTCCCGGCAGCGATCGTTTTTTTGTCGTGGGGCACTGTGGCCCTTTGTGGCGATGGTATGACTGGCGGGGTCGGGTCAGATGCCTGCGCACGCCTTGCAATGGCGCGTTTACGACATTGCCTTTGGGTTGATGCTGCCGGCCTCTTCGCGGGGCAAGCCCGCCCCCACAATGATTGCTGTATGCATGGCCATTGTGGGAGCGGGCTTGCCCCCCGAAGAGGCCGACGCAGATCCCACTGAAAGCAGCTTGTATAGGCAACCGCTGAATCGATGGTTTAGAGTGCTGTTCTGCGTCGTTCACAGGACCGTGTCATGACAGATAAGAGCCAACAATTCGCCAGCGACAACTATTCCGGTATCTGCCCCGAAGCCTGGGCGGCGATGGAAAAGGCCAACCACGGCCACGACCGCGCCTATGGCGACGATCAATGGACCGAGCGCGCCTCGGAATACTTCCGCAACCTGTTTGAAACCGACTGCGAGGTATTTTTCGCCTTCAACGGCACCGCCGCCAACTCCCTGGCCCTGGCCTCGCTGTGCCAGAGCTACCACAGCGTCATTTGCTCCGAGACCGCCCACGTCGAAACCGACGAATGCGGCGCGCCGGAGTTCTTTTCCAACGGCTCCAAGCTGCTGACGGCCGCCAGCGTCGACGGCAAGCTGACGCCAGAGTCCATCCGCGAAGTGGCGCTGAAGCGCCAGGACATCCACTACCCCAAGCCGCGGGTCGTGACCATTACCCAGGCCACAGAAGTGGGCACCGTGTACCGCCCCGACGAGCTGAAGGCGATCAGCGCGACCTGCAAGGAGCTGGGGCTGAACCTGCACATGGACGGCGCGCGCTTTACCAATGCCTGCGCATTCCTGGGCTGCAGCCCGGCCGAGCTGACCTGGAAGGCCGGTGTGGATGTATTGTGCTTCGGCGGCACCAAGAACGGCATGGCGGTGGGTGAAGCAATCCTGTTCTTCAACCGCCAACTGGCCGAAGACTTCGATTACCGCTGCAAGCAGGCCGGTCAACTGGCGTCGAAAATGCGCTTCCTGTCTGCGCCATGGGTGGGGCTGCTGGAAGATGGCGCCTGGTTGCGCCATGGCAACCACGCCAACCATTGCGCGCAGTTGCTGGCATCGTTGGTGAGTGACTTGCCGGGGGTGGAGCTGATGTTCCCGGTGGAGGCCAACGGGGTGTTCCTGCAAATGCCGGAGCCTGCGATTGAAGCGCTGCGCGGCAAGGGGTGGAGGTTCTATACCTTTATCGGCAGCGGCGGGGCACGGTTCATGTGTTCCTGGGATACCGAGCAAGAGCGGGTGCGCGAACTGGCAGCGGATATCCGCAGTATCATCACCGCCTGACAGGCCCCAATCGCTGGCAAGCCAGCCCCCATATGGACCACACAAGGCTCAGGCCTGTGGTGATCCTGTAGGAGCTGGCTTGCCGGCGTTGAAGCCCACACCGATCTAAAGCCTGAACCCACCCATCTGCCGCGCCAGGTCATCAGCCAAGCCACGCAACGCCTGGCACTCTTCACGGCAGCCCTGAACTTCCGCCGCCGTCTCCCGGGCCAGGTCAGAAATCCCCTGCACCGTGCGGTTGATCTCTTCGGTCACCGCCGACTGCTCTTCGGTCGCCGTGGCCACCTGATGGTTCATGTCGCTGATGTGTTCCACCTGGTCGGTAATCGCGCCCAACGACGCCCCGGTACGCTGGCTTGATTCAACGCCACTGCCGGTCGCCTGCTGCCCCGCCTGCATCGAGCTCACCGCCGAACCCGCGCCCTGCTTCAGGCGCTGGATCATCTGCTGCACTTCGTCGGTGGACAGTTGCGTACGTCGCGCCAGCGTTCGCACCTCGTCGGCCACCACAGCAAACCCGCGCCCCATCTCCCCGGCCCGCGCCGCCTCGATGGCTGCGTTCAGCGCCAGCAGGTTGGTTTGTTCGGAAATGCTGCGGATCACCGCGAGAACTTCATCAATAGAGGCGACTTCGTTGGCCAGCTGGCTGACGGCATCGGCTGCCTTGACGATGTCGCCCGACATGCCCTCGATGCCCTGAATCGAACGCCGTACCACCTCACGCGCCTGCAAGGCTTCATCCCGTGCCGACTGCGAGGCCTGCGCCGCATCACCCGCATTGCGGGCAATGTCCTGCACCGTCAGGCCCATTTCGTGCACGGCAGTGGCAACCATTTCGGTCATTTCCTGTTGCCGCCCTGAGCGCTCGGCCGTGTTGTCCACCACTTGGGTTACCTGCTCAACCGCACGATGCAGCCGTTCGGAGGTGTGCAAAACCTCGCCAATCAGGCTGCGCTGGCTGTCGAGAAAGCGGTTGAAACCCCGGGCCAGGTCACCCAGCTCATCCTGGCGCGAGTCATCCAGGCGGTGGCTAAGGTCGCCTGCGCCACTGCCAATCTGCACCAGCGCAGCGGTAACGCGGCGGATAGGCCGCACCAGGCCGCGCGCCAGCAGCACCACCAGCAGCAGCGACACCAGGGCCACACCGCCACCGATCAGGCTGGTCAGCCATACCGCCTGATGCATTTGCGCGTAGATTTCCGACTCCGGCACCTCGGCCACCAAGGTCCAGTCAAGGTCGCGCAGGGGCAGGCCGAGTGCCAGATACCGTTCACCGTCACGGCTGAAGCGGCTGCTGCGCAGGCCTTCGCCGCCCGTCATTACAGCCTTGGCAGCGTCCGTACCGAGCTGCTCGGTGAGCTGGCGCTTGCCACTGAAGGCAGCGTCCGGGTGCACCTGGATCAGGCCATCGTTACGTACCAGAAAGACCTTGCCATGCTCGCCAAAGCTGAAGTCGTGAATCAGCTTCGACAGCTCGGTCATGCGCAGGCCCATGCCGGCCACGCCCACCAGCTTGCCAGCCTTTTCCACGCGATAATCGATGAACAGCGCCAGCTCCCCAGTGGCTCCGTCGATGTCGATGTTGATAAACCGCTCGGCGCCGCTGTCGATGTAGCCGTAGAACCACTTGTCCTTGGGGTTGCTGCGGCTGAGGGTACGGTCCAGGCCATTTTCGTTGTAGTAATGGCCGGTTTCGGTCGAGGCAAACAAGGTGGTGAAGGCGCGGTTGCGCTGTTTGGCGGCGCCCAGGTATTCGATGAATGCCGCAGCCTGGGCGGGGTCTTCACCGGCAGCCAACCAGTCGCGCAGCAGCGTGTTGCCGGCAATGTCCGCCGCAGCCACCAGTGGCTGGCCGAGCATGCGCTCGATGTCATTGCGGATGGCCTCGACACTGGCAGGCAGGGCAGTGTCGACCAGGTAGCGGTCGGTGAGGCGGTTGAGCGCCACGGTGAAGATGATGACCACCACCAGGATGCTGGCCAACAGGGCTGCGCCCATGCTGGTGATCAACTGCCACTGGATGCTTTTACGCCAGATACGCATGCCCCTACTCCCCCGCACATTATTGTTTTGCGAGAAGTGTATACACTTGCGTATCCAGTTAATCCAGTGACCTGGAACAATGAGTTGGGGCTTTGGGGCGCAAAGCGCCCCAGCTATCGATCAGGACTCTGCAATGGTCCGCACGATGGCGTCCACCGTGGCGTCGATCTGCGCCTGGGTACGCGCAAGGGTCTGCTGATGTTCTTTCTGCAGTTCAACCTGTTTGGAGCACAGGTTAAGGGCAGCCAGCACCAGCAATTTGTCACCGATCAGGGTCGGGTACTGACGCTTGGTTTCGTTCAGGGCGGTGTTGAGCATCCGCACCGCCTGGGCCAGGGTTTCTTCCTGGCCTTCGGGCGCCTTGATCGAATAGTCGATGCCGAGAATCGACACGACATTGACCGGCTGCTCTTGCAATCTCATGCGCCAGCAACGCCAGCGCTGGCGCGATCAACCAGGGCCTGCAGGCGGGCGGCGGTGCTGCCGTTCTTCTCTTCCTGCTCCATCAGCGACAGCTGCAGGGTTTCGTTTTCTTCCTTGGCCTGGGCCAATTGCGTGCCGAGGGCGGTGTTCTGCTCGGTGAGTTGAGCGTTCTTCTGCATCAGGTCGCTGACCAGTTGCTCGATTTGATTCAGGGAAGCTTCCAGCATGGGTCTATCTCAGGTTGTTGCGAGGGGCGCACACGATAAAGAAAAGCGCGGCCCATCGCCATTAAAAATCGGATTCACAAGGTGTCTGGCCCGCAGATTGACAGGGTAATCACCCCCTTGTTCCGACCTGGGTCAACCGCCGGTCAGGAAAAGGTTAGCGCGCTCACAAATTTAGCGGGGCGCGCTCAAGACTGGCCAGTCACGACCGATAGCCCGGCAAGTCATGTTTTGTCGCACTTCGCGCACTCTTTATCCCTTGCCTGGATCTTCCCCTCCATGTCTCTACGCAACATGAATATCGCCCCGCGCGCGCTGCTCGGCTTCGCGCTCATCGGCCTGCTGATGCTCGGCCTTGGTATCTTCTCACTGGTGCAAATGGGCAACATTCGCCAGGCGGGCGTGGCCATCGAGCAAGTCAACGTGCCCAGCATCAAGATCCTCGACGAAATCACCGCGCTCAACCTGCGCATGCGCACCCTGTCCTATCGACTGCTGATCAACCGCGAGCCTGCCATCCAAAGCGATACCCTCAACCTGCTGGACCAGCGCAACAGCCAGATCGACCGTGCGCGCCAGGCCTATTTGCCGATGATTGCCGCCGGTGATGAACAGGCGGCGTTCGACCAGTACGGCCAGTTGCTCAACCAGTACCGCCAGCTGGAATCGCGCATGCGCAGCCTGAGCCAGGCCGGCCGCGTCGACGAACTGCGCGACCTGCTCAACCGCGACCTGCTGGCCAACTCCGAGCAAATCAACAAGGTCATGGAAACCCTGGTGCGTATCAACACCGAACAGACCCGTTCCACCAACGAGAAGGCCGCCAGCCAGTACGACACTGCCTTCACCCTGGTGATCGGCCTGCTGGTTGCCGCTACCGTGCTGACATTCGCGTGCGCCCTTTTGTTGACCCGCAGCATCGTCAAGCCGATTGATGAGGCGCTCAAATGCGCCGAGCAGGTCGCCGACGGTGACCTGACCCACATCATCCGCGCCGAAGGCACCGACGAAGCCGCCCGCCTGCTGCGTGCCATGGCCCGCATGCAAGACAAGCTACGCGACACCCTGCAGCAGATCGCCGGCTCCGCCACCCAGCTGGCCTCGGCGGCCGAAGAATTGAACGCCGTCACCGACGAAAGTGCCCGTGGCCTGCAACAGCAGAACAACGAAATTGAACAAGCCGCCACTGCCGTGACTGAAATGACCAGTGCGGTGGAGGAAGTGGCGCGAAATGCCGTGAGTACCTCAGAGGCATCCAGTGAAGCCAGCCGTTCCACTGGCGACGGTCGTGACTTGGTGATGGAGACGGTGGGCGCCATCGAGCGCATGAGCGGTGACGTGCAGGCCACAGCAAAACTGATCACGCACCTGGCCGAACAGTCGCGCGACATTGGCAAGGTACTCGACGTGATCCGCGGCCTGGCCGACCAGACCAACCTGCTGGCGCTCAATGCTGCCATTGAGGCGGCGCGCGCCGGCGAAGCGGGCCGTGGCTTTGCCGTGGTAGCGGATGAAGTGCGTGCGCTGGCGCACCGTACCCAGCAGTCGACCAGCGAGATCGAACGGATGATTGGCAGCATTCAAGGCGGCACGGAAGAGGCAGTGGAGTCGATGCGCACCAGCACTGAACGCGCCGAGTCGACGCTGAACATCGCCCGCGGTGCTGGCTTGGCGTTGGACACCATTGCCGGGGCGGTGGCACAGATCAACGAGCGTAACCTGGTGATCGCCAGCGCGGCGGAAGAGCAGGCACAAGTGGCGCGGGAAGTGGACCGCAACCTGGTGAACATCAATGACCTGTCGGTGCAGAGTGCTACGGGGGCGCATCAGACCAGTGCGGCGAGTGCTGAGCTCTCGCGCTTGGCCGTGGACCTGAATGGGTTGGTGGCACGGTTCCGTACATGACAATGCTGGGGCCGCTGTACGGCCCATTCGCGGGACAAGCCCGCTCCCACAGGCTCGGCGCTGGCTTGAGGGATTCTGTTAGCCTGCCAGAGGCTCGGCGGTGGCTTGAGGGATTCTGCTAGCCTGCCAGAGGCTCGGCGGTGGCTTGAGGGATTCTGCTAGCCTGCCAGAGGCTCGGCGGTGGCTTGAGGGATTCTGCTAGCCTGCCAGAGGCTCGGCGCTGGCTTGAGGGATTCTGCTAGCCTGCCAGAGGCTCGGCGCTGGCTTGAGGGATTCTGTTAGCCTGCCAGAGGCTCGGCGCTGGCTTGAGGGATTCTGTTAGCCTGCCAGAGGCTCGGGGCTGGTGTGAGGGCTACGGTGAGCCTCCCCCAGGGTCTGTGCTGATCTGAAGGGTACGGTGAGCCTGTGGGAGCGGGCTTGCCCCGCGAAGAGGCCAGCGTTGCTACCCAACATCCAGAAAACATTCCACACCGCACGCCACTGACATCTCACCTAGTGTTGTCCCAGCTCTCACATCAGGGACCCCACATGGACCGTGCCCAATCCCATCTGCTGCGCCGCGGCCGTTTTTCTCAGCCGGGGGGGCTTTACCTGCTGACCACGGTCACTCATGAACGTCAGCAGATCTTCACTCAATTCAACTACGCCCGTGGCGTGATCCAGCAACTGAGACAGGCGGAGCTCGATGGGCTTTGCCGGTCCCTGGCCTGGGTGGTCATGCCCGACCATGTGCATTGGCTGATTGAGTTGCAAAGTGGCACGTTGAGCTGCTTGATGCGCAGGTTCAAATCACGGAGTAGTCATGCGCTCTATCAGCGGGGCATGTCACGCAAGAAAATATGGCAGCCGGGCTATCAGGACCGGGCCTTGCGGCGGAAAGAAAGTGTGCTGCACGTGGCGAGGTACATCGTTGCCAATCCCATAAGAGCCGGGCTGGTTGACCGTGCGGGCGACTACTCACATTGGGATGCTGTATGGATCTGATGGCCCATTCGCGGGACAAGCCCGCTCCCACAGGTTTACCGAAACCTTCAGACCAGGGGTAAACCTGTGGGAGCGGGCTCGTCCCGCGAATGGGCTGCAACGCAGCCCCGGCTTTACAGGATCAGTAATCGATCCGCACATCCCCTTTCGGCACGCTGCAGCACGACAGGATGTAGCCCTCGGCTTCATCCTCTTCGGTGATGCCGCCGTTGTGCTCCATCTCCACTTCGCCGCCCAGCTTGAGCACCTTGCAAGTGCCGCAGATACCCATGCCGCAGGCTTTCGGGATCATCAGGCCAACCTTGGCTGCGGCCGCATGCACAGTCTCGCCCGGGGCGATGCGGATGCTCTTGTCGCTGCCGATGAACTCCACCAGGTTGAGGTCGGATACATCCAGCTCCGGTGCGTCGGCCGCCTGTTCGGCGTGCTCCACCGCATCGGCCTTGGCCTCGGCCGGCGTCGCACCAAACGACTCCTCGTGATAATTCTTCATGTCGAAACCGACGGCTTCGAGCATGCGCTTGACCGCCGTCATATAAGGCGTCGGGCCGCAGCAAAACACCACGCGCTCCATGTAGTCAGGGGCGATCAGTTCCATGAGTCGCTGATTCAGGTAACCGCGGTACCCCGCCCATGGCTCGCCCAGGCCATGCTTCTCGCAAATGATATGCAGGCTGAAGTTGGGGATGCGCGAGGCCATCTGTTCCAGCTCGCGATGGTAGATGATGTCCTTCGGCGAACGGGCGCTGTGCACGAACACCATGTCGACGTTGGCGTTGGTGTCATAGAACCAGCGCGCCATCGACATGACCGGCGTAATGCCGACACCGCCCGACAGGTACAGCGCCTTGCCCGCCGGGAAGTCGATGGCGTTGAACAGCCCCACCGGGCCGTGTACCGGCAGTTCGGCGCCTTCGTGCATGGTGTCGTGCAAGAAGTTGGACACCAAGCCACCCGGCACGCGCTTCACTGTGATCGAAAAACTGTAGGGCACCGACGGCGAACTGGAAATGGTGTAGGAACGCATCACCGGCTTGCCTTCGATCTCCAGCTCCAGGGTGACGAACTGCCCGGGCTTGAAGAAGAACATGATCGGCTGGTCGGCCATGAAGCAGAAGGTGCGCACGTCCCAGGTCTCCTGGATGACCTTGACGCAGCGCACGATGTGGCGGCCGTTGGCCCAGGTCTGGGTGGTGACCGGATTGAGGAAGGTATCGGACATGTTCATCTCCAGCAGCCGACTAGTGGGCTTTTTATGGCTTGGATAATGCGCAAGCTGAGAGCGACGTACATTCCTGCCAGCGACATCGGCGTGCTTATCGCGACCAGCCCCGCGCTACAAGGGCTGGCGCGTCGTAATTCAATTCGGCCATGTCGCCCATGGATACGGTTCGCGGCGTCTTCGGACGCACACTCCACGGCAAATAAACATGCCTGCTGTTTAAACAAAAAGCCGCTGATAACCGCCTTGCGGCAACAACAACGATTAGCCACCTTTTGCCGGCCGCACACGGCCCCGAGGAATACACGATGGACGTCACCGCAACCCTGAGCCTGGGCGATCCACTGGAACCTGCACGCAAGGCTACCGCCGAGATGCTGCAGACCCGCGAGCGCACCTACTCGCTGCCCCAGCCTTTCTACACCGACGAGCGTCTGTTCCAGATCGACATGCAGGAGATCTTCCAGAAAGAATGGTTGATCGCTGGCATGACTTGCGAAATTCCGGCGAAAGGTAACTACATCACCCTGCAGATCGGCAAAAACCCGATCCTGGTGGTGCGGGGTGCCGAAGGCAAGGTGCACGCCTTCCATAACGTCTGCCGCCACCGTGGTTCGCGTTTGTGCGTCAGCGACAAAGGCAAGGTGGCCAAGCTGGTCTGCCATTACCACCAGTGGACCTATGAACTGGACGGCCGCCTGCTGTTCGCCGGCACCGAAATGGGCGCCGACTTCGACATGAAGGAGTACGGCCTGAAGCCGGTGCATGTGAAGGTGGCCGGTGGCTATATCTTCATCAGCCTGGCAGAAAACCCGCCTGCCATCGACGAGTTCCTGGCTACCCTGGAACACTACATGGAACCGTACGATATGGAGAACACCAAGGTGGCGGTGCACACCACCTTGATGGAAAAGGCCAACTGGAAGCTGGTGCTGGAAAACAACCGCGAGTGCTACCACTGCAGCGGTTCGCACCCGGAGCTGCTGCAAACCCTGCTGGAGTGGGACGACACCAACGACCCGCGCGCCAGCCAGGAATTCAAGGACCACGTGGCCGCTTCGGCCGCCGCCTGGGAAGCCGAAAAAATCCCGTACCTGCATAAGAGCCATGGCCTGCGTAACCGTATCGTGCGCATGCCCCTGCTCAAAGGCACGGTATCGATGACCATGGACGGCAAACAGGCCTGCCAGAAGCTGATGGGCCGCATCAAGAACCCGGACCTGGGCTCGATGCGCATCCTGCACCTGCCGCACTCGTGGAACCACTGCATGGGCGACCACATGATCGTGTTCACCGTGTGGCCGATCAGCGCCCAGGAAACCATGGTCACCACCAAGTGGCTGGTGCACAAGGATGCGGTCGAAGGCGTCGATTACGACCCGGAGCGCATGCGCAAGGTGTGGGACGCTACCAACGACCAGGACCGCCGCCTGGCGGAAGAGAACCAGCGTGGCATCAACTCTACGGCGTACCAGCCTGGGCCTTACTCGAAGACTTACGAGTTTGGTGTGGTGAACTTCATTGACTGGTACAGCGACCGCGTGTTGGCCAACTTGGGCGCAGAGCCTGCTCCATACCTGAAAGAGGTGAAGGCGCAGTAAACCATCATCGGTGGCCTGGCAGCGCTCCGAACTTAACAGCGTGAGCGCGCCAGGCAAACCGTATGCTCGGAGATTTCCCTATACCTGGACATCATGAGGCACCGATCGTAACGACCTGATCCAGCTCGCAGCGGCTGCAAATCCTCTGCCTACATATGCCAACCCACGGCCTACGGTAGAGAGCATCTCGTCCAACATCGTCAAATCCATGAACGTATTCCCCAATAACCGGTGAGTGTCACGTGGATAAGTCCGCATGTAGTGGGCTACTTCACGTGCTGCGGCGAAATTTCCTGTCAAACCACCGCTCAGATTTGTGACCGTATTTCCTAGCGCGATGAGATCCACAGCGCTCTGAACGCTTGGGGTCACCCCGTTGGCAGCGGCGACCACCTGCCCGGCTACGCCAAAAGCGCCGGTCAAACTGAACTGCTGGTTCGAAATTCTGGCTGTAAGCGGTAGCTCCTGATAATCAGCGGGCACGCCGTTAGCCAACCGAGCAGCCGACCTGCGCCCGACCACATTCCTCATTGTTCGAACCGTCGCGCCCGAGAAGGTGGCACCGCTGGAGAGCAAGCCAATGCCCCTGAGTATGACGCCCCAGAATGCACCGTTTGGGTCATGCCGGTTTACCGGATCTCCGCCACAGTAGGCGTACCCATTGATACCCCCCTTGGAAAACGGGCTGAGCGAGTCACAGGTCGTAAAGCGCAAGAGGGTCGGGCTATAGAAGCGACGGCCATTGCCCAACGGATAATTGCCCGTGAGCGGATCACGATGCTGGCCACCAAAAGCCAGCACCGGTGCTGGGCTGGTTTTCATGAAGCCGTAAGGTGAATAAGCGTGCAGACCTGGCAACACGGAGCGCTGCAGGTCTGTCGTCAAAAAATGAGCCGCCATAGGTTATGCACAAGTTTTAATTGTTTGGAATACCGTAGCGGTGAATGAAAGGTGTGGCTACTGACATAAATATCAGGTGAATGACTGCTCATTTTTTGATCAAAGCCAGCAAGGCAGCCTAACTGTTGGGCCACAGAGGACTCCATACACCTTATCCACAGACTCACCAACAGAGTTTGTGAACAAAGCGCGAACATGCAGCGCGTCGGGTGTGGATAAGCGATTCAACGCCTTGAAAATCAGTGATCAGAAGATATCCATGCCCATTTGATCATTTCTTAATCAATCACTCACAAGCGAGGAGCTGCGCGGCTTTCAGGTAGCGCCGAACAGATTATCCACAGACCCGCTAACAGCGATTGTGGGCAAAACCTGCGGGAGGCACGCATATCTGTGGCTGAGGAGCCGGCTCACATTTGATCAGTTTATGATCAAAACTCTGTGAGCCCCGTTATATATGGCCCCCAGCCATACACCAACACTTTATCCACACCTTGGCGAACAGATTCCGTGGGCAAAACAGAGTTGCACCTGATGGTTGTGCCATTTCCGTCAAATCTGGCGGTGCGGTGGGGAAAAGGAGGGACTTATGCACAGGCGGAATGTGCCTGCAACAGATCAGGGGGTCGTTGTGGGAGCGGGCTTGCCCCGCGAAGCTGGCGACGCGGTGCATGGCACCGGCTGCGCCGGTGTTCGCGGGGCAAGCCCGCTCCCACAGAGTGAGGGGGGCTTGCCGAAGAGCGCGTAAGGCTTTAGCGCAGCACGCCCTCTTCCACCAGCAGCTTGAGGATGGCCTCAGCACCTTCCTGTGGCGAAACATCCTTCAGCACCTTGCCACCGCCGCCACTGGCCTTTGCCGTTGCTGCTTTCATGCGGTCCGCACCGCTCTTGGCCTTGATCACCTTCAGGCGCTTGGGCCGGGGACGGGCCGGTTGCAACTCGGCATCGGCCAGCAACTCATCTTCGACAATGGCCACATTACGCGCAGCCAGCACACCCCGTCGCGCGGGCCCGAATGCGCTCTGGCGCGGCTTGGGCGCAGCGTTATCCACAGTCGCCAGCAGCGGCAGGCGTACTTTCAGCCGGCGCCGCTGGCCCCGCGGCAACGCCTGCAATACCTGGGCGGTGCCGTTCTCGATCGACTCCACCTCGGCCAGCCCCACGATCAACGGCCAGCCAAGTTTTTCGGCCAGCAGGAAGGGCAGCATGCCCGAGCCTTCACCCGTCTCGGCCTGGCTACCGGTCAGCACCAGCTGTGCCCCGGCGTCGCGCAGGTAATCCCCCAGCACGCCCAGCACATCGGCACCGGCCGGCTGCTCCAGCACGTCAAGATGGTCCAGGCCCATGCCCAGGTAGGCGCGCAGCGCTTCTTCCTGTGGGTTGCCGGCATGGACCACCTGCAAGTTATCCCCAGCCAGCTGCAAACCCAGTTCCACGGCGCGGGCATCCTGCTCGGCGCGGCGGGCGCGCCCGGAGCTTGGGTGGGCACCGATGGAAACCAGGCTGATCACTTTCGTACTCATGCTCGTGCCCTTATGCCGCGTCGCGCTGGCCGCCGCTGCGGTAGTTGTCCACAGCCTCGATCAGTGCCTTGAGAATCGCCGAACTGTCGCCAATCACCGACAGGTCCGCCCGTTTGATCATGTCGCAGCCCGGGTCCATGTTGATCGCCACCACCTTGTCGCAGGCGCCGATGCCCTGCAGGTGCTGGATGGCACCCGAGATGCCCACAGCCACGTACACGCGCGCGGTGACCCAGGTACCGGTGGCACCCACCTGGCGATTGCGCGGCATGAAGCCGTCGTCCACCGCCACCCGCGAGGCACCTTCGGTGGCGCCAAGGGCTGCGGTGGCCTGGTGGTACAGGTCCCAGTCCTTGACCCCATTGCCGCCCGAGATGATGAACTCGGCCTCGGCCATGGCAATGGTGGCCGGGTCCACGGCCACCGAGCCCAGGTCTTCGATGCGCGACAGGCTGCGCGCCACGCGTGTGGACAACTCCACCGGCAAGGCTTCGTGACGGGTTTCGCTGACCGGCTCCGCGCACTCGGCGGCCGCCAGGATCAGCCGTGGCACGGCACGTTGCAGGTCTTGCTGGCCAGCACCGGCGCGGCCGATGCACTGGCCGTCCTTGACCTGCCACACCCGCGTGGCCGGGCGCTCGCCCAGCGCCGCGCCCAGGCGTCGGCCCAGTTCGCCGCCACCGGTGCGGCTGTCGGGCAGCAGCCAGTGGCGCGGGGTGAACTGGTTATCCACAGCCCGCAGGCCCTGCACCAGTTGCTCCGGTGCATAACCCTCGAAGGCCTCGCCCTCGATGACCAGCAGGCGGTCGACACCGGCTGTGGAAAAGTTGCTTTCCTTGTGCTCGTTAAAGACCACCGCCAGCACCGCGCCGTCACTGCCGGCCAGGCTGTGGGCCAGGCCGAGCAAATCGCGGTCGTGGCTGCTCAGGCGACCACCGACCATGTCCGGCACCACGGCGATGTAGAACGCCGGCGCCGGCACCTGGTGCAGCGGCAGCTTGACCTCTGCCGCCGCCGTGCGCCGCCCGCCCACACCGGTACCCTGCTGGGCGCCGCTGCGGTCGATGCGCTTGATGCCGGCCGGGCCGATGAAGCCTGCGGCAATCGCATGGGGGTTCTTGCGGATCAGGCTATTGGGCCCCATCCAGCTGGTCTGTTGCGTCTGCATGGCCGCATGCAGCGGGTGCAGGCGGTTACGGGCGATCCACTCGGCGCGTGGGTCGCGGCGGATAATGTCGCTCATCAGTGCACCTCCGCAGGTTCACGTTTGGCCGTTTGCGGCTTTGCGGCAGACGGCGCGTCCTCTTCGATCAGCACGTCGGCCACCAGCTCGGCCAGGTCCTTGATCTGCGGGCGCGGTTCGACCACGCCTTCGAGCATGGCGGTGCATTGTGGGCAACCCACGGCCACCAGCTCGGCCTCGGTCTCACGGATGTCGTCCATGCGCATGTCGGGGATACGCTGCTTGCCCGGGATGTCAGTGATCGGCGCCCCACCGCCACCGCCGCAGCAACGGGAACGGAAGCCCGAGCGCTGCATCTCGCGCACTTCGATACCCAGCGCCTTGAGCACTTCACGCGGTGCTTCGTACTCACCGTTGTAGCGGCCCAGGTAGCAAGGGTCGTGGTAGGTGACGCTGCCGCCCTTGTGCTGGCCGAGGTTGAGCTTGTTGGCCGCGATCAGTTCGGCCATGTAGGTGCTGTGGTGCTGCACCTGGTAGTCGCCGCCCAATGCGCCGTACTCGTTCTTCAGCACATGGAAGCTGTGCGGGTCGCAGGTGACGATGCGCTGGAACGTGTACTTGGCCAGGGTCTGGATATTGCGTTTGGCCAGTTGCTGGAAAGTCGCTTCGTCGCCCAGGCGGCGGGCAACGTCGCCACTGTCGCGTTCTTCCAGGCCGAGCACGGCAAAGTCCACGCCCGAGGCCTTCAACACTTTGACAAACGAACGCAGGGTGCGCTGGTTGCGCATGTCGAAGGCACCGTCGCCAACCCAGAACAGCACGTCGGTGGTTTTCACCTCCGACAGCAGTTGCAGGTTGAGGTCGGCTGCCCAGTTCATGCGCCCGCCGGGGGCGAAGCCGCCTGGGTTGTCAGTGGCGATCAGGTTGTCCAGCACCTCGGCGCCCTTGTTCGGGGTGGCGCCCTTTTCCAGGGTGAGGTGGCGGCGCATGTCGACGATGGCATCGACGTGCTCGATCATCATCGGGCATTCCTCGACGCAGGCACGGCAAGTGGTGCACGACCACAGCGTTTCGGCGTCGACCAGACCATTGACGATCGGCTGGTGCGGGTGGCCGCCATGCTCACCGATCGGCTTGCCCGGGTACGGGCTGCCGGCGAACTGGGCGTCCGTGCCGCCGGCCAGGCCGATGACCATGTCCTGAATGAGCTTTTTCGGGTTCAGCGGCTGGCCGGCAGCAAAGGCCGGGCACATGGCTTCACATTTACCGCACTGCACGCAGGCGTCGAAGCCCAGCAGCTGGTTCCAGGTGAAGTCCGCCGGCTTTTCCACGCCCAGCGGCGCGTTCGGGTCTTCCAGGTCCAGCGGCTTGAGACCGGTGGAGCGGCCGCCGCCGAAGCGCTCGGCACGGCGGTGCCAGGCCAGGTGCAGGGCACCGGCGAAGGCGTGCTTCATAGGGCCGCCCCAGGTCATGCCGAAGAACAGCTCCGACACACCCCACAGCACGCCCAGGCCGAGTACGGCGACCATCACCCAGCCGCCCGTGTTGGCGGGCAGGATGCCGGCGACCGGCAGGGTGGCAATGAAGAAGCTTGCGGCGAATACCAGCAGACTCTTCGGCAAGCGCATCCACGGCCCCTTGGACAGGCGCGATGGCGGGTTGAGGCGGCGCTTGAAGACAAAGATGGCCCCGGTAAACATGATTACCGTGGCTACCAGTAACGCGTAGCCGAGGATTTTGCTCTGCAGGCCAAAGCCATGCACCAGAATCGCCAGCGCGGCCGACAGCACGAAGCCGCCTGCGGTAGCCACGTGGGTCTTGGACATGTACTTATCGCGCTCGACCACGTGGTGCAGGTCCACCAGGTAGCGCCGCGGCATGGCCAGCAGGCCGCCGATCAGGTCGACCTTGGAAGCCCGGCCACGCCGCCACATGCGCACCCGGCGCAGGGCGCCGAGCACTGCCAGGCCAAGGGCAGCGAACAGCAGGATGGGTAGAAGGGTGTTCAACATGGGAGGCTCCCACAACAACAGCTGAATTCTTGCGCCGCTATGCCCCTTGTGGGAGCGGGCTTGTCCCGCGAAGACGTCCGGCCTGACAACATCGTTGTTGGTGCTGACGCATTCGCGGAGCAAGCCCGCTCCCACAGGGGTCTACGGCGTTTAGGCGCGCGGGATCAGAAATCCTTGCACAGCCGCAAGGCGTCGTAGATCGCTGCATGCACGTTGCGCTGGGCCACGCAGTCGCCGATCCGATACAGCAGGTAGCCCTCGCCCGGCTGGCTGAGGATCGGCTGCGGCTTGATGGCGAACAGCGCCTCCACATCGATCTGGCCCTTGTTGCGCGAGCCGTCCTTCAGCGCGTAGTACAGTGCTTCATCGGGTCGCACGCCGTTCTCGATCACCACCTGGTCGACCACGCGTTCTTCCTTGGCGCCGGTGTATTCGTTCTCCAGCACCGCCACCAGCTTGTCGCCTTCGCGGTAGACCTTTTCCAGCATCATGTCGCCGGTCATGATCACTTCTTTCGGGTACATGCTGCGGTAGTAGGTCGGGAAGGTCGTGCCGCCCATGGCCACGCCCGGCTTGATGTCGTCGGTGACGATTTCAACCTGGCTGCCTTTGTCGGCAATGTAGTCTGCTGCCGACATGCCGGTGAATTCACAAATGGTGTCGTACACCAGCACGTTCTTGCCCGGCGCAACCTTGCCGTCAAGTACGTCCCAGCTGCTGACCACCAGCCCTTCGGCAGCGCCCCAGTGCTCGTTCTGCTCGACGAACGGATGGCCGCCCACCGCCAGCACGATGACATCCGGGCGCAGGTCCTGGATGGCGTCCACGCTGGCAGCGGTCCCCAGGCGCAGGTCCACTTTCAGGCGCGCCAGTTCCAGCTGGTACCAGCGGGTAATACCGGCGATCTGGTCACGCTGCGGTGCCTTGGCGGCAATGGTGATCTGCCCGCCGATCTGGTCTTTTTTCTCGAACAGGGTCACGTCGTGGCCACGTTCGGCGGCCACGCGGGCCGCTTCCATGCCGGCCGGGCCTGCGCCAACCACCACCACCTTGCGCTTGACGCCGGTGGTCTTCTCGATGATGTGCGGCACCCCCATGTATTCACGGGAGGTGGCGGCGTTCTGGATGCACAGTACATCCAGGCCCTGGTACTGGCGGTCGATGCAGTAGTTGGCGCCGACGCACTGTTTGATCTGGTCAATCTGGCCCATCTTGATCTTGGCGATCAGGTGCGGGTCAGCCATGTGAGCACGGGTCATGCCGACCATGTCCACGTAGCCGCCTTCAAGAATGCGCGTGGCCTGGTTCGGGTCCTTGATGTTCTGCGCGTGCAGTACCGGGACCTTGACCACTTCCTTGATGCCGGCCGCCAGGTGCAGGAACGGCTCTGGCGGGTAGCTCATGTTCGGGATGACGTTGGCCAGGGTGTTGTGGGTGTCGCAACCCGAGCCAACCACGCCAATGAAGTCGAGCATGCCGGTGCCGTCGTAATACGCGGCGATCTGTTTCATGTCCTCGTGGCTGAGGCCATCAGGGTGGAACTCGTCGCCACAGATACGCATGCCCACACAGAAGTCGTCACCCACTTCGGCGCGCACCGCTTTCAGTACTTCCAGGCCGAACTTCATGCGGCCTTCAAACGTGCCGCCCCATTCGTCGGTACGTTTGTTGACCCGCGGGCTCCAGAACTGGTCGATCATGTGCTGGTGCACGGCCGACAGTTCCACGCCGTCCAGGCCGCCCTCTTTGGCACGCCGCGCGGCCTGCGCGTAGTTGCCGATGACGCGCCAGATCTCTTCCACCTCGATGGTCTTGCAGGTGGCGCGGTGCACAGGTTCACGGATACCCGACGGCGACATCAGGGTCGGCCAGTTGAAGCCGTCCCAGCGCGAGCGACGGCCCATGTGGGTAATCTGGATCATGATCTTGGCGCCATGCTTGTGCATGGCGTCAGCCAGGTTCTGGAAGTGCGGGATGATACGGTCGGTCGACAGGTTGACCGACGCCCACCATTCCTGCGGGCTGTCGATGGCAACAACGGACGACCCGCCGCAGATCGCCAGGCCGATGCCGCCCTTGGCCTTCTCTTCGTAGTACTTCACATAGCGGTCGGTGGTCATGCCGCCGTCAGTGGCGTAAACCTCGGCGTGCGCGGTGCTGAGCACGCGGTTGCGGATGGTCAGTTTGCCGATCTGGATCGGCTGGAACATTGCTTCGAATGCCATGACGCTATCTCCGGCTTACAACGGCTTTGTAACGAACAGGCCATCTTCGTGGCCTTCTTCCGACCCGCCGTAGACCTGTTCGGCCACGGTGCGGATCGAGCTGCCGCGGGCAGCGAGAATCTGGTCCATTGCGCCGGCGAACCAGCCGGTGAACATGTAGTCGACCTTGCGGCCACACTTGCCGTACACGTACACGAACGCCGAGTGCTTGAGCTTGACGCTGCAGGTGCCTTTGTCCAGGTCGATGTCCTGGATCTCGAACAGGCCCCAGCCACGCTGGCTCAGGCGCTTCATGTAGTGCTCGAACACCGCCACGCCTTCCAGGCCATGGCACTCGGCTTCTTTTTCACACCAGTGCCAGGCGGACTTGTAGCCGGCCTTGTAGAGGATCTCGGCATAGGCGTCGGCGCCCAGCACTTCCTCGATGCCCATGTGGTTGTTGACGAAGAAGTGGCGCGGCACGTACAGCATCGGCAAGGCGTCGCTGGTCCAGACACCGGTTTCGCTGTCGACTTCGATTGGCAATTGCGGGGCGATCTTGGCCATGGAAACTCAACTCCATAAAATTTTTATGTGGGTGCCCCGGCGTTGCTGGCAGGGGCTTTCAGGCTTGGAGAGCGGCTTACTCGCCCCAGACGTCCTTGAGGACGTTGACCCAGTTCTCGCCCATGATCTTGCGCACCACACGCTCGGAATGGCCGCGCTTGAGCAAGGTTTCGGTGAGGTTGGGGAATTCGCCCACGGTGCGGATGCCCAGCGGGTTGATGATCTTGCCGAAGTTGGTGAGGCGGCGGGCGTAGCCCTTGTCGTGGGTCAGGTACTCGAAGAAGTCCTGGCCGTGGCCCTGGGTGAAGTCGGTACCGATACCGATGGCGTCTTCACCGACAATGTTCATGGTGTACTCAATGGCTTCGGCGTAGTCGTCGATGGTGGAGTCGATGCCTTTGGCCAGGAACGGCGCGAACATGGTCACGCCGACGAAGCCGCCGTGGTCGGCGATGAACTTCAGCTCTTCATCCGACTTGTTGCGCGGGTGCTCTTTCAGGCCCGATGGCAGGCAGTGCGAGTAGCACACCGGCTTTTTCGATTCGAGGATGACCTCTTCGGAAGTCTTGGAGCCGACGTGGGACAGGTCGCACATGATGCCGACGCGGTTCATTTCCGCGACGATTTCGCGGCCGAAGCCCGACAGCCCGCCGTCACGCTCGTAGCAGCCGGTGCCCACCAGGTTCTGGGTGTTGTAACACATCTGCACGATGCCTACGCCCAGCTGCTTGAACACGTCAACGTAAGCGATCTGGTCTTCGAACGCATGGGCGTTCTGGAAGCCGAACAGGATGCCAGTCTTGCCCAGCTCCTTGGCCTTGCGGATGTCGGCGGTGGTGCGCACCGGCATCACCAGGTCGCTGTTGTCGCGGATCAGCTTCTGGCTGGAGGCAATGTTGTCGACGGTAGCCTTGAACCCTTCCCAGACCGACACCGTGCAGTTGGCCGCAGTCAGCCCGCCTTTGCGCATGTCCTCGAACAGCTCGCGGTTCCATTTGGCAATGATCAGGCCGTCGATGACGATGCTGTCGGCGTGAAGTTCGGCTGGGCTCATCAGGCTGTCCCCTTTTATTGAATGGTTGGCGCCAAACCTTCTGCCGGCGCTTTGGGGCCAGCATATGCCTGTGCCCAAAGGCGCCCCGATGCAAAAACGACAGGGGGTTTGCCGAAAGCGTCAATGCGCGACAACACGCCCTCTGGCACGCCGTCTGGCGATGAGAGACAGTCTCGATAACGACCTTTCTGGCGGCTTTATGAACATTTGGACAGGTGGCTACCACAGCGCCGTCGTCTGAGCGAGAATCCTGCGATTCGTCAGCCTGTTGAGGAGAAAAGGGATGAAATCATTGGCATGGCTGGTATTGCTGGCCGTCGTATCGGGCGCCCACGCCGGGGAGGAAGAAAGCACCCCGTGCGACAACGTCGAGACCGACCAGCAGACCTACGCCTGCGCGGCGTTCAACAAGCAGACGGCAGAGCGGGAGCTGAAGTCGGCTTACGATGACTTGATCCAGCGCATTCGCGATCAATATGCCGACGAAGGCGACCAGGCCACTGCCCTGATCGGGCGCATGGACGCGGCAGAGAAGCTGTGGATGCAACTGCGCGATGCTGATTGCAAGGTCGAGACCTATGCCGAAAAGGCGGGGAGCAAGGCATTCCAGGCGGCCTGGGATACCTGCGTGGCCCAGCGCAGTGATGACCGGTCGGAGTATTTGCAGTCCATTGGCCAGCAGTAAACCTGCACCGGCCTCTTCGCGGGACAAGCCCGCTCCCACAGGATCACCTCAGCCACTGAGGACTGCCATGGTCCTGTGGCCCAGGACTCAACAGAGCCTGAGAGATGTGGGGTCCCTGTGGGAGCGGGCTTGTCCCGCGAAGAGGCCAGCACTGACAAACATCAAACCGCCCTGGCCAACCTGTCCTCCCGCGGGCAACGATGATACCGGGCCCTATAACAGCGGGTAAAATACGAAGCCGACTCAAACCCACACGCCACGCCCACCTCCAGCACACTCATGTCGGTCTGGCGCAACAACTGCCTGGCCTTATCCAGCCGCAGTCGCAAATAGAAACCACTGGGCGTGTCGTCCAGGTGCACACGAAACAGCCGTTCCAGCTGCCGCCGGGTCACCTGCACCGCTTCTGCCAGCACCTGGGTATTGAGTGGCTGCTCGGTATTGCGCTCCATTTCGCCAATCACCTTCACCAGCTTCTTGTTGCTGATGCCATAGCGGCTGGCG
Source organism: Pseudomonas fortuita (assembly GCF_026898135.2). Classification (NCBI taxonomy): domain Bacteria; kingdom Pseudomonadati; phylum Pseudomonadota; class Gammaproteobacteria; order Pseudomonadales; family Pseudomonadaceae; genus Pseudomonas; species Pseudomonas fortuita. Next base: position 363,774 of record NZ_CP114035.2, on the reverse strand, counting down.
ATCTGCATGCGCTGATGGTCTTGTCGCTGGCGGATACGCCCGAGCACGAATTGCTCCGACACCTGCACCGCCAACTCGCTGCCATGGGCCTGTGCAATCAGGTCGAGCATCAGGTCAATGGACGCCGTACCGCCAGCGCAGGTGATACGCCGGCGGTCGATCTCGAACAACTCCTGGGTCGCCTGCAGGCTCGGGTAGTTCTCCTTGAACGCCTCCAGCGCCTCCCAGTGCACGGTGGCGCGGTGGCCGTCGAGCAGGCCGGACTCGGCCAGTACAACGGCGCCAGTATCGATACCGCCCAGGATCACCCCGTCGTGGTCCAGGCGGCGTAGCGCCTGCTGCAGGCCCGGCCCGTAACAGGCCAGGGGATCGAAACCGGCCACGATCAGCAAAATGCCCGCAGGCTCGCCCGCGGCCAACGCCGCATCGGCGTTCACCGACATGCCGTTGCTGGCCTGCACCGCCCCGCCATCCAGGCTCAGCACCTGCCAGCGGTACGACGGGCCCTTGAACCGGTTGGCTACCCGCAGCGGCTCCAGGGCACTGATGAAGCCCATGGCCGAGAACCCGGGCAACAGCAGAAAATGAATGGTTTGCAGCATTGCATGCTCCACGGCAAAGGTGGTCGCCTCCGTGCAAGTGTTGGTCGCCAGGGTGCGATTTTTCACCCTGCCAGCAGCGTAGCGTGTTCACACGGTCCAGAGAGACCGAACCCCATAACAATATGCACTGCCGATGGAGAGCCACCATGCACAGCTTGATCCGCCGCAGCCTGTTGACCCTTGCCCTGAGTAGCATCGCCACTTCCCCGCTTTACGCCGCAGAGCCTGCGGCCTGCAAGAACGTGCGCCTGGGCGTGGTCAACTGGACCGACGTCATCGCCACCAGCGCCATGGCCCAGGTGCTGCTCGATGGCCTGGGCTACCAGACCAAACAGACCAGCGCTTCGCAGCAGATCATTTTCGCCGGCATCCGCGACAAGCGCCTGGACATGTTCCTGGGTTACTGGAACCCGATCATGACCCAGACCATCACACCGTTCATCGATGCCCAGCAGGTAAAGGTGCTGGAAAAGCCCAGCCTGGAAGATGCGCGGGCGACCTTGGCAGTGCCGAAGTACCTGTATGACAAAGGCCTGAAGACCTTCGCCGACATTCACAAGTTCGAGAAAGAGCTGGGCGGCAAGATCTATGGCATCGAGCCAGGCTCGGGCGCCAACACCCAGATCAAGGCCATGATCACCAAGAACCAGTTCGGCCTGGGCAAGTTCCAGCTGGTCGAGTCCAGCGAGGCCGGCATGCTCGCTGCCGTCGACCGCGCCGTGCGCCGCCAGGAGGCCGTGGTGTTCTTCGGCTGGGCGCCGCACCCGATGAACGTGAACATCGACATGGCCTACCTGGGTGACAGCCAGGATGCCTTGGGCCCTGACGAAGGCCGCGCCACGGTATGGACGGTAACTGCGCCGGACTACGCCGAACGCTGCCCCAACGCCCACCGCCTGCTGGCCAACCTGAACTTCAGCGCCGAGGACGAGAGCCGCATGATGCAGCCGCTGCTCGACCACAAGGACGCACTGGAATCGGCCCGCCAGTGGCTCAACGACCACCCCGACGACAAGGCCCGCTGGCTCGAAGGGGTCACCACCTTCGACGGCAAGCCTGCGGCCGAGAACCTCAAGCTCACCGCCAACTGATCCGGCCTCTTCGCGGGGCAAGCCCGCTCCCACAGGTACAGCGTAACACTCAGGATCTCGCTGATCCTGTGGGAGCGGGCTCGCCCCGCGAAAGGGCCATCACAGACACTACAAGGAACCGCCATGAACCACGACGTCATCATCACCTGCGCCCTCACCGGCGCCGGTGACACCGCCTCGAAAAGCCACTTGGTCCCGGTCACCCCCAAGCAGATCGCCGAATCCGCCGTCGAAGCCGCCAAAGCCGGCGCCACCGTGGTCCACTGCCATGTCCGCGACCCGCAAACCGGCCGTTTCAGCCGCGACGTAAACCTTTACCGCGAAGTCATGGAACGCATCCGCGAGGCCGATGTGGACATCATCGTCAACCTCACCGCCGGCATGGGTGGCGACCTGGAAATCGGCCCAGGCGAAACGCCCCTGGAGTTCGGCCCGGGCACCGACCTGATCGGCCCGCTGGAGCGCCTGGCCCATGTCGAGGCCCTGTTGCCGGAAATCTGCACCCTCGACTGCGGCACGCTCAACTTCGGCGACGGCAATTCGATCTACGTCTCCACCCCGGCGCAACTGCGCGCCGGCGCCAAACGCATCACCGAACTGGGCGTGAAAGCTGAACTTGAAATTTTCGACACCGGCCACCTGTGGTTCGCCAAGCAGATGATCAAGGAAGAGCTGCTCGAAGACCCGCTGTTCCAGCTGTGCCTGGGCATTCCCTGGGGCGCACCGGCCGACACCACCACCATGAAGGCGATGGTCGACAACTTGCCCGCCAATGTCACCTGGGCCGGCTTCGGCATCGGACGCATGCAGATGCCGATGGCCGCGCAAGCTGTGTTACTCGGCGGCAATGTGCGGGTAGGCCTGGAAGACAACCTGTACCTGGACCGCGGCGTGCTGGCCAGCAACGGCCAGTTGGTCGAGCGGGCGGTGGAGATCATTTCCCGCCTCGGTGCCCGCGTGCTGACCCCGGCCGAAGGCCGGGAAAAGATGAACCTCAAACGCCGCTGATCACTTCAGGAGACTGATATGCCCTTCATCACCGAGATCAAGACCTTCGCCGCGCTGGGTAGCGGCGTAATCGGCAGCGGCTGGGTTGCCCGCGCCCTTGCCCACGGCCTGGACGTGGTCGCCTGGGACCCGGCGCCCGGTGCCGAGCAAGCACTGCGCAAGCGCATCGCCAACGCGTGGCCGGCGCTTGAAAAACAGGGCCTGGCCCAAGGTGCATCACAGGGTCGGCTGAAAGTCGTCAGCACCCTCGAAGAATGCGTACGCGACGCCGATTTCATCCAGGAAAGCGCACCCGAGCGGCTGGACCTCAAGCTCGACCTGCACGCAAAAATCAGCGCCGCCGCCAAGCCCGAGGCCATCATCGGTTCCAGCACTTCAGGCCTGCTGCCCAGCGAGTTCTACGAGTCGGCTACCCACCCCGAACGCTGCGTGGTCGGCCACCCGTTCAACCCGGTTTACCTGCTACCGTTGGTCGAAATCGTCGGCGGCAAGCGTACCGCGCCTGAAGCCATCGAGGCGGCAAAGACCATCTACACCGCGCTGGGCATGCGCCCGTTGCATGTACGCAAGGAAGTGCCCGGTTTCATTGCCGACCGCCTGCTCGAAGCGCTGTGGCGCGAGGCGCTGCACCTGGTCAACGACGGCGTGGCGACCACCGGTGAGATCGACGATGCCATCCGCTTTGGCGCAGGCCTGCGGTGGTCGTTCATGGGCACTTTCCTCACCTACACCCTGGCCGGTGGCGATGCCGGCATGCGCCACTTCATGTCGCAGTTCGGCCCGGCCCTCAAGCTGCCCTGGACGTACCTGCCGGCACCAGAGCTGACCGACAAGCTGATCGACGATGTGGTGGACGGCACCTCGGAGCAACTGGGCGAGCGCAGCATCGCCGCGCTGGAGCGCTATCGTGATGACACCCTGCTGGCGGTGCTGGAGGCTGTGAAGACCAGCAAGGCCACACACGGCATGGCCTTTGGCGATTGAGGAGTAAGCAATGCCCGCACTTGTGACCTACCGCACCCCAGTCCAGGAGGACTGGGTCGATTACAACGGGCATCTGCGCGATGCCTTCTACCTGCTGATTTTCAGCTACGCCACCGATGCGCTGATGGAGCGCATCGGCCTGGACGCCGACAGCCGTGGGCAAAGCGGAAATTCCCTGTTTACCCTGGAGGCGCACATCAACTACCTGCATGAGGTGAAGCTGGGGGCCGAGGTGTGGGTGCAGACGCAGATCATCGGGTTCGACCGCAAGCGCCTGCACGTCTACCACAGCCTGCACCGGGCCGGGTTCGACGAGGTGCTGGCTGCAAGTGAGCAGATGCTGTTGCATGTAGACCTGGCGGGGCCGAAGTCAGCACCTTTTAGTGAACAGAGTACGCAATTGCTGCAAAACCTGGCAGATAGCCAGCGCGACTTGCCTGCCGCGCAATTCATCGGCCGCGTCCTGCAATTACCCCACTGAGCGCTCAAAAAAATAACCCCGGAAAGCCGTGAGCATCCGGGGTCAAGAGCGAGCAACATCCACTGTGCATGAGTGAGGGTGACCAAACCCTCGTGGACCGTGAATGACTGCAGTCTGCTGGCTTCCCGGAAGCGGCAATTAGCCGGGAACGACCTGTTCTTAGCCAAACCAGCCATTGCGACATTCAGCCCTTGCGAGCCTGTCGCTGCAGACACAGAATCGGTCGTAAATCACAGCAGCACTCTCTTCGCGATAAAAGGGACAACAGCCATGATGCATGCGGATTTGATTGATCAGGACGACCTGGCAGGCCACCTGCGCGCGCGCGGTTTCGACATCCCCGCCGGGGCCACTGCCGAGCAGGCCTGCGAGGCGGTGGTATGCGGGCTGACCGAGCCCAATGCGCGGGCACTGAAAGGGATGGTCGAGCAGATGTATACCGGCAGCGCGACGATTTTGCCGGCAGTGCGCCAGGCGATCGACAAGCAGTTGTTGCCGGCGTTGGCGGCGTTCAACAAACGCGCGTAACTCATTCATCCAGGACCGGCCCCTTCGCGGAACAAGCCCGCTCCCACAGGCTCAACGCCGGTTCACACTCAGCGGATGGCCTGTGGGAGCAGGCCACCGCTGGTTCAGCTTCAGCGGTCGACTCGTGGGGGCGGGCTTGCCCCGCATAAGAGTCGACTCGAATCAGAGCCTTACACTGGCAAAGGTCGACTCGTTGCGCGCCTGGCTCAGGGCCGCCATCGGCCCACTGTGCGGCGACAGGGTCATGGCCTGCGGAATCGGCATCATGGCCACCTGCTGCGCAGTGTTGGACCCCACGCGCTCGTCACGTGGGGGAATGCCGAAGTACTCGCGGTAGCACTTGGAGAAGTGCGGTGTGGACACAAAGCCGCACACCGACGCCACTTCGATGATCGACATCGGCGTCTGCTTGAGCAACTGCCGCGCACGAATCAGGCGCAGTTTCAGGTAGTAACGCGATGGCGAGCAGTGCAGGTACTTCTGGAACAGCCGCTCAAGCTGGCGACGCGACACCGACACGTACACCGCCAGTTCGTCGAGGTCGATCGGCTCTTCGAGGTTGGCCTCCATCAGCGCCACGATTTCCTGCAGCTTTGGCTGGTTGGTACCCAGCATGTGCTTGAGCGGCACGCGCTGGTGGTCCTGCTCGTTGCGGATGCGCTCGTACACGAACATCTCGGAAATGGCCGCCGACAGCTCGCGGCCATGGTCGCGGCTGATCAGGTGCAACATCATGTCCAGCGGTGCAGTGCCGCCAGAGCTGGTGAAGCGATTGCGGTCGAGGGTGAACAGCCGGGTGCTCATGTTCACCCGCGGGTAGGCCTCCTGCATGGCCGCCAGACACTCCCAGTGCACACTGCAATCGAAACCGTCGAGTAGCCCGGCACAGGCCAGGGCCCAGCTGCCAGTGCACACCGCGCCCAGGCGGCGCGACTGGCGGGCCTGGGCTTGCAGCCAGGTGACATGCTCACGGGTAACGGTGCGCTGGATACCTACCCCGCCGCAGACGATCACGGTATCGATGGGCGGCGCGCTGTGCATGGCGGCATCCGGGGTGATCTGCAGGCCGTCGCTGGCCCAGACCTGGCCGCCGTCGACCGTCAGGGTGTGCCAGCGATACAGCTCGCGGCCGGACAGCTGGTTGGCCATACGCAGCGGCTCGACAGCCGATGCCAGGGAAATCAGGGTGAAATTGTCCAGTAGAAGAAACCCGATGGACTGGGGTGCTGTGCGGTTCTGGGTTGGGGTCCCGGAGGTGTACGACGTCATCGCGATTTCTCCTCACACAAATGCAGGGTGTGCCTCAGGCGGGCACTGATTTCTTGTTATGACCCCTCGGTCATTTTCCGGGGGCATGTTTGCCAATATCAACGCAAAGGCCGTGCCTGAAATTGAACGGCTATCCAAAAAAACCTGAAAACGACACCTTCATCAGGCAAATCAGGGGCTTCGGCCGAGTTGGCAGACAGTCGTAAAACAGGCGTGCTAGGCGCCGTGCGTGTAACGGCTGAGCAATTTGGTGACACGTGCACGGCAAGTTGCCCAGAAACGACACTCTTGAGTGTCACCGACAATACCCACACTGATAGCGACACCCGACGATCGGTAGGCGCCGGGCGCACCATAAGGAGGCATCGGTGGTTATGTTGCACCTGCATCAACCTTCAAAGGCCGCTTCGCGGGTGAACCCGCTCCCACAGGTACTGCACAATTCCTGTGGAAGCGGGTTCACCCGCGAAGTGGCCAGCAAACCTGGTAGTGATCAGCACTCGATAACGCTGACCGCCAGGCCACCGCGCGAGGTCTCTTTGTACTTGTCGTGCATGTCGGCCCCGGTGTCACGCATGGTACGGATCACCTGATCGAGGGAGATGAAGTGTTCGCCGTCACCGCGCAGCGCCATTTGCACCGCGTTGATGGCTTTTACCGCAGCAATCGCGTTGCGCTCGATGCACGGCACCTGCACCAAACCGCCGACCGGGTCGCAAGTCAGGCCGAGGTTGTGTTCCAAGGCGATTTCGGCCGCGTTCTCCAACTGTGGCGGGGTAGCGCCCAGCACTTCGGCAAGCCCTGCCGCCGCCATGGCGCAGGCTGAGCCGACTTCACCCTGGCAGCCCACTTCGGCACCGGAAATCGACGCGTTCTTCTTGCACAGGATGCCAACGGCAGCCGCAGCCAGGAAGTAATCGACAACGCTGCACTCGTTCACCTCATCGCTAAAGCGCATGTAGTAGTGCAGCACTGCCGGGATGATGCCAGCCGCGCCATTGGTAGGCGCGGTAACCATGCGGCCACCGGCGGCGTTCTCTTCGTTGACTGCCAGGGCGAACAGGTTGACCCACTCCATGGCACTCATCGTCGAGCCGATCACGTTGGGCTTGCCGATCTCCTGCAGGCTGCGGTGCAGCTTGGCGGCACGGCGGCGCACGTTCAGCCCGCCGGGCAGCGTACCCTCGGCTTTAAGCCCATTGTTGACGCATTCCTGCATGGCTTCCCAGAGCTTGTGCAGGCCGGCGCGGATCTCTTCCTCGCTGCGCCAGACCTTCTCGTTGGCCATCATCAATTGCGACACGCTGAGGTCGTTTTGCTTGCACAGGCGCAGCAGTTCGGCAGCGCTGTTGAAATCGTACGGCAACACCGTCTGGTCGGCATCCAGCACACCGCTGGCGGCCTGGGCGGCATCGACCACAAAGCCGCCCCCCACCGAGTAGTAAGTGTCGCGGTGCAACTCGCCCTGCTCGCCTTCGGCAACCAGGGTCATGGCGTTGGGGTGGTACGGCAGGTTTTCGTCCAGCAGCAGCATGTCGCGGGCCCAGATGAACTCGATGGGCAGGCGGCTATCCAGCTGCAGGGTGTTGGTTTCGCGCAGGTCGGCGATGCGCGGGACGATGCAGGTGGGATCAATGGCGTCAGGCCACTCGCCCATCAGGCCCATGATGGTGGCGTTGTCGGTGCCGTGACCGATGCCGGTGGCCGACAGCGAGCCATACAGGCGCACTTCGATCCGTTTTACACGGTCCAGCTCGCCGCGTTCGCGCAGGCCCTGAACGAACAGGGCGCCAGCACGCATGGGGCCGACGGTGTGGGAGCTGGAGGGCCCGACACCGATCTTGAACAGGTCGAACACGCTGATGGCCATTGTCGAATCACCTCTTGCTGGGCTTGTCTCTGCGCGCCATGCGCAGGGCGGGGCAGCTGCTAGGCTCAAACAGCGGGCCGCCTTGAATGCCAGCATCATCGGGCTTTTACCGCACCCCTCGCCGTCTGCAACCGACGTACTTTTGTCCAGCCGCGCCGCGCTGTTTTTGCTCAAGGAGCGGCCCTCACCACGCCGCTTTCCGGCGGCCAGGTGACGCAAAAATGCGGCCGAGGGGGTGGATAAACCTATAAGCGACATCGCCCTTACTGGATACGACCCGTTCCGTACTGGATACGACCCTACCAGTAGGCGATTGCCCGGCGCTGGAGGATTATCGAAAGCGACTCGTAAAGCACGGCCACGCATCCTGCCCTCTGCAGGCCTGGTCGACCGGACCCTCAGAAAGCCCGGCGACCCACGCGAACCCGAAGACAATATCTCAGGAGTCCATCCATGAAAGGTTCACCCTCGCTGTTGCTGGTTGCGTTGCTGTCCACGCCCTTGCTGGCCCAGGCCGCCGAACCCGAGCAGTGTCAGACGGTACGTTTCTCCGACGTCGGCTGGACCGACATCACAGTCACCACCGCGACCACCAGCGTTGTGCTCGAAGCCCTGGGTTACAAAACCCACACCACCATGATCTCGGTACCGGTGACCTACAAGTCGCTGGCCACCGGCAAGGACCTGGACGTGTTTCTCGGCAACTGGATGCCGACCATGGAGAACGACATCAAGCAGTACCGCGACGCCGGCACCGTGGAAACGGTGCGCGCCAACCTGGAAAACGCCAAGTACACCTTGGCCGTGCCCCAGGCGCTGTACGACAAGGGCCTGAAAGATTTCGCCGACATTCCCAAGTTCAAGAAGGAACTGGACAGCAAGATCTACGGCATCGAGCCCGGCAACGATGGCAACCGCACCATCCAGAGCATGATCGACAAGAACGCCTTCGGCCTGAAAGACGCCGGTTTCAAGATTGTGCAATCGAGCGAGGCCGGCATGCTGTCGCAGGTCGACCGCGCGCAGAAACGCGGCGAGGCGCTGGTATTCCTGGGCTGGGAACCGCACCCGATGAACACCCGTTTCAAGATGCAGTACCTCACCGGCGGGGACGACTTCTTCGGCCCCGATTTCGGCAAGGCAACCGTATTGACCAATACCCGCAAAGGCTACACGCAGGAATGCAGCAACGTTGGCCAACTGCTCAAGAACCTGTCGTTCGAGCTCAAGGATGAAAGCACCATGATGGGCTATGTCCTGGACGACAAGATGAAACCCGAAGCAGCCGCCAAGAAGTGGCTTAAAGACAACCCCGGCAAGCTGGACACCTGGCTTGCCGGCGTTACCACTGTTGATGGCAAACCCGGCCTTGAGGCGGCCAAGGCCAAGCTCGCGCAATAACGAACCACGCAGTAGCGCTACCTCGGGGCAGGACCGTGCCTGCCCCGGGTTGATTTCAATCTATGCAGGTGGAAGCTCGCTATCATGCTTATCGATCAGAAAATACCCCTGGGCCAGTACATCGCGTCGTTCGTCGAGTGGCTGACCCAGAACGGCGCGAATTACTTCGACGCCATCGCGCAAGGCCTGGAATTCATGATCCATGGGGTCACCAGTGCCCTGACCTGGTTCAACCCGTTCGTCCTCATCGCCCTGTTCGCCGGCCTGGCGCACCTGATCCAGCGCAAGTGGGGGCTGACCGCGTTCGTTGCCCTTTCATTCCTGCTGATCTTCAACCTGGGTTACTGGCAGGAAACCATGGAAACCCTGGCGCAGGTGACCTTCGCCACGGTGGTATGTGTGGTGATCGGCGTGCCGCTGGGCATCCTTGCCGCCCACAAACCGATGTTCTATACCGCCATGCGCCCGGTGCTCGACCTGATGCAGACGGTGCCCACCTTCGTCTACCTGATCCCTACCCTGACCCTGTTCGGCCTGGGTGTGGTACCGGGGCTGATCTCTACCGTGGTGTTCGCCATCGCAGCGCCAATCCGCCTCACCTACCTGGGCATCTGTGACGTCCCGCAGGAGCTGATGGACGCCGGCAAGGCGTTTGGCTGCTCGCGGCGCCAACTGCTCACCCGTATCGAACTGCCGCATGCGATGCCAAGCATCGCCGCCGGCGTCACCCAGTGCATCATGCTGTCGTTGTCGATGGTGGTGATCGCCGCCCTGGTGGGCGCCGACGGCCTGGGCAAACCTGTGGTCAACGCACTGAACACCGCTGATATCTCCCTGGGCTTCGAAGCGGGCCTGGCGATCGTGCTGCTGGCAATCATGCTCGACCGTATCTGCAAGCAACCGGAACTGCCGGTAAGGGGTGAGGCATGAGCATCATTCGTTTCGAAGACGTCGACGTCATTTTCTCCAACAAGCCGCGTGAAGCACTGTCGCTGCTGGACCAGGGCAAGACCCGCGAACAGATCCTCAAGCAGACCGGCCTGGTGGTCGGCGTCGAAAAGGCCAACCTTGATATCAACAAGGGCGAGATCTGCGTGCTGATGGGCTTGTCCGGCTCGGGCAAATCGAGCCTGCTGCGCTGCATCAACGGCCTCAACACCGTCAGCCGCGGCAAGCTGTTTGTCGAGCACGAAGGCAAGCACATCGACATTGCCCACTGCAGCCCGGCCGAGCTGAAAATGATGCGCACCAAGCGCATTGCCATGGTGTTCCAGAAGTTCGCCCTGATGCCCTGGCTGACGGTGCGCGAGAACATCAGCTTTGGCCTGGAAATGCAGGGCCGCCCTGAAAAGGAACGGCGCAAGCTGGTGGACGAGAAGCTTGAGCTGGTGGGCCTGACCCAGTGGCGCAACAAAAAGCCGGACGAGCTGTCTGGCGGCATGCAGCAACGCGTGGGCCTGGCCCGGGCGCTGGCGATGGATGCCGACATCCTGCTGATGGACGAACCGTTCTCGGCCCTCGACCCGCTGATCCGCCAGGGCCTGCAAGACGAACTGCTGGGCCTGCAGGCCAAGCTCAGCAAGACCATCGTGTTCGTCAGCCACGACCTGGACGAGGCACTGAAGCTGGGTACCCGCATTGCAATCATGAAGGACGGGCGGATCATCCAGTACAGCAAGCCAGAGGAGATCGTGCTCAACCCGGCCGACGAGTACGTGCGTACCTTCGTCGCCCACACCAACCCGCTGAACGTGCTGTGCGGCCGCAGCCTGATGCGTAGCCTGGACAACTGTAAGCGGGTCAATGGCTCGGTATGCCTGGACCCAGGTATCGATTCATGGCTGGACCTGGGCGAAGGTGGCGCGCTCAAGCGTGCACGCCAGGGCCAGAACGGGCTGGACATGCAGAACTGGGCACCAGGGCAGGATGTGGAGCTGCTGCAGCGCAGGCCGACCGTGGTGCACGCCGACATCGGCATGCGCGAGGCGCTACAGATTCGTTATCAGACCGGCAACAAGCTGGTGCTGCAGGATAACGACAGGGTGGTGGGGATTCTTGGGGATACCGAGCTGTATCACGCGTTGCTCGGCAAGAACCACGGTTGAGGCAATTGGGGCCGCGTTGCGGCCCTTCGCGGGCACGCCCGCTCCCACAGGTTTGGAGAGATCCCTGTGGGAGCGGGCGTGCCCGCGAAGGGCTGCAAAGCAGCCCCAATCAATGGATCAGCGAACGACGATCCCGCGCGAAGCCATGTAGGCCTTGGCCTCCGGCACCGTGTACTCGCCAAAGTGGAAGATACTGGCCGCCAGCACCGCGCTGGCATGCCCTTCCAGAATGCCGTCAGCCAGGTGCTGCAGGTTACCCACACCACCCGAAGCAATGACCGGAATGCCCAGCGCATCACTGATGGCGCGGGTAACACCCAGGTCGAAGCCGTTCTTCATCCCGTCCTGGTCCATGCTGGTCAGCAGGATCTCGCCTGCACCCAGGCCTTCCATCTTCTTCGCCCATTCGACCGCATCCAGCCCGGTCGGCTTGCGCCCACCGTGGGTGAAGATTTCCCAGCGCGGCGTTTCACCTGGCCCGGACACCTTCTTGGCATCAATGGCGACAACGATGCACTGCGAACCGAAACGGTCCGCTGCCTCGCCCACAAACTCCGGGTTGAACACCGCAGCCGTGTTGATCGAAACCTTGTCGGCACCAGCATTGAGCAGGTTGCGGATGTCCTGCACGGTACGCACGCCACCGCCCACGGTCAGCGGGATGAACACCTGGCTGGCCATGCGCTCGACGGTATGCAAAGTGGTATCGCGGCCATCGACGCTGGCGGTGATGTCGAGGAAGGTGATTTCGTCGGCACCCTGCTCGTTGTAGCGACGGGCAATTTCCACCGGGTCGCCGGCATCACGGATGTTCTCGAACTTGACGCCCTTGACCACCCGGCCGTTGTCCACGTCCAGGCAAGGGATGATGCGCTTGGCCAGTGCCATGGTTCAGTCCTCAGCCTTGGTAGTTGTCGCAGAAGGCCTGGGCCTCGGCGACATCGAGGGTGCCTTCGTAGATGGCACGGCCGGTGATGGCGCCGATGATGCCGGGTGCCTTGGCGTCCAGCAGGGCCTTGATGTCGCCCAGGTTGTGGATGCCGCCCGAGGCGATCACCGGAATACGGGTGGCTTCAGCCAGTGCCTTGGTGAAAGGCACGTTGCAGCCCTGCATCATGCCGTCCTTGGCGATGTCGGTGTAGACGATCGCCGAGACGCCATCGGCCTCGAAACGCTTGGCCAGGTCGATGACCTGCACGGTGCTGACTTCGGCCCAGCCGTCGGTGGCGACGAAGCCGTCCTTGGCATCCAGGCCAACGATGACCTTGCCTGGGAAGGCCTTGCACGCTTCGGCCACGAACTCCGGCTGCTTCACCGCCTTGGTGCCGATGATCACGTAGCTGACGCCAGCCTTGACGTAGTGCTCGATGGTTTCCAGCGAGCGGATGCCACCGCCGATCTGGATCGGCAGGGTTGGGTAGCGCTTGGCGATGGCAGTCACCACTTCGCCGTTGACTGGCTGGCCTTCGAAGGCGCCATTGAGGTCGACCAGGTGCAGGCGGCGGCAGCCACCCTCGACCCACTTGGCGGCCATGCTCACCGGGTCGTCGGAAAAGACCGTGGAGTCTTCCATGCGGCCTTGGCGCAGGCGCACGCAGGCACCGTCCTTCAGATCGATAGCGGGGATAATCAGCATCTTGGGAACCTGTCTGTTCTTAGGGTTTCAGGGCTTTTCGAGCGCCCACAGATCGCTTTCGATGCTTTCGAACCGCTCCTTGAGGTGCAGTTGAACATCGGCAATCGCCCTGTTGTAGTAAAGGGGTGCAATTTCTTTGCTGAACAGCTCAAGCACCTCGGCCACCTCGAACGACCCCAGCTCCAGCTCGAAACGGTCTTCGAGAAAGCGCTTGAGCGTGTCGAGCGCATCGCGCTCCTGCTCGGGGGCCAACGTCATGACCGAGGCCTTGGCTTTCGACCTGCTCATTTACCAGCGCCCGTCCCAGGCGACGAAGTTCTGCAGCAACTGCAGGCCATGGGTATGGCTCTTCTCCGGGTGGAACTGCACGGCAAAGCGCGAGCCATCAGCCAGCGCAGCGGCGAAGTCGACACCGTAGTGGCCGCGGCCGACAACCTGACCCGGCTTGCCGGCATTGATGTAGTAGCTGTGTACGAAATAGAAACGTGCGCGATCAGGGATGTCGTGCCACAGCGGGTGGTCGATGGTCTGGCTGACTTCGTTCCAGCCCATGTGCGGCACCTTCAGGTGCTCACCGTCTTCTTGCAGGTCTTTGCCGAAGAAGCGCACCTGGCCGGGGAACAGGCCAATGCAGTCGACGCCGGTGTTTTCCTCGCTGTGTTCGAGCAGCGCCTGCATGCCTACGCAGATGCCGAGGAACGGGCGGTCCTGGCTGACTTCGCGCACCAGGCTATCGAAGCCCAGGCGACGGATTTCGGCCATGCAGTCGCGAATCGCGCCCACACCCGGGAACACCACACGGTCGGCCTCGCGAATGACCGCGGCATCACTGGTGACCAGCACTTTACCGGCACCTACGTGCTCAAGCGCCTTGGCTACCGAGTGCAGGTTGCCCATGCCATAGTCGATTACGGCTACCGTCTGCATTTACAGGCATCCTTTGGTCGACGGCATCTGCCCGGCCATGCGCTCATCGAGGGTGACAGCCATGCGCAGCGCGCGGCCGAATGCCTTGAACACCGTTTCGATCTGGTGGTGGGTGTTGTGGCCACGCAGGTTGTCGATGTGCAGGGTTACCAGCGCGTGGTTGACGAAGCCTTGGAAGAACTCCTGGAACAGGTCGACATCAAAGCCGCCAACGCTGGCACGGGTATACGGCACATGCATCTGCAGGCCTGGGCGGCCGGAGAAGTCGATGACCACGCGCGACAGCGCTTCGTCCAGCGGCACGTAGGCGTGCCCGTAACGGAAGATACCCTTCTTGTCACCGATGGCCTGGGCAAATGCCATGCCCAGGGTAATACCGACGTCCTCGACGGTATGGTGATCGTCGATATGCAGGTCACCCTTGCACTCGATATCCAGATCGATCAGCCCATGGCGGGCGATCTGGTCCAGCATGTGTTCAAGGAAAGGCACACCGATATCGAATCGGGCCTTGCCGCTGCCATCGAGGTTGATCGAGCACTTGACCTGGGTTTCCAGGGTATTGCGCTCGACGGAAGCCTTACGTTCGACCATCACCAGCTCCGCAAAATCATTGGGCGAAAAGGGCTCCATTATAGGCCCAGAACGCGCCAGCTTGAAACGCGGATGACATATGGCAAAGCAAGCAATTACGGGGGCGGGATGCCGCTACAGGTCTATACAACCGGGTAATCGCGGCATGCGCTCTCTGTGGGAGCGGCCTTGTGCCGCGAATGGGGCGCAAAGCGCCCCTTGGGCCTGCCCAGCGTTACATCAATGGAACAGCACCGCGGTCTTCTGCAAGGTAACCCACACCCCCCAGGCCAGCGGCACGACCACCACCGCCCAGGCCAGCAGCACCAGCGCCAGGCTCCCCGGCGCCGCCTTCCACTCCAGCGACCGCGCCCCATCGGCGCCCTTGTCATGGCTCAGCGCGCGTTCGGCCGCCAGTTCGGCGTCGCTCATAAAGTGCTTGTCGGCCACCGGGCGCACCAGCATGTTGCAGATAAAGCCCAGCACCAGCAGGCCAGCGAGTATGTACAAGGTCATGTCGTAAGCCGCTGCCCGCTCCACCCCCGCGGCCAACTGAGACTCGCGCAGGTAAGTGATCAACACCGGCCCCAGCACGCCCGCCGCAGCCCAGGCAGTCAGCAGGCGGCCATGAATGGCGCCGACCATCTGTGTGCCGAACAGGTCCGCCAGGTACGCGGGCACGGTCGCGAAACCGCCGCCATACATCGACAGGATGATGCAGAACGCGGCCACGAACAGCGCCACGTTACCCAGGTGCCCCATGTTCGGCACCAGGCTGTAAAGGCCAACACCCAAGGCAAAGAAGGCGAAGTAGGTGTTCTTGCGGCCGATGTAGTCGGAGAACGACGCCCAGAAGAACCGCCCGCCAATGTTGAACAGGCTCAGCAGGCCGGTGAAGCCGGCGGCGATCGCGGCAATTTGGGCCAGCTGGGCCGCATTCAGCTGGCTGAAGGTCAGTTCGTTGCCCAATAATTTGCCGGCGAATACTTCCTGCAGCAGGGGCGACGCCATGCCCAGAATGCCGATGCCCGCCGACACGTTCAGGCACAGCACCAGCCAGATCAGTGCGAACTGCGGGGTTTTCCAGGCGACGCTGACGTGTACATGGCGGTCGGTCACCATGGTGTTACCGGCTTTTTTCGCCGGGGCGGTCCAGCCTTCGGGCTTCCAGCCGGTCGGCGGCACGCGGTAAGCCAGCGCGCCGGCAGTCATGAACACGAAGTAGATCGCCGCCATGGCGACGAAGCTTTGCCATACGCCCACTTCGTGCTCGTTGCCAAAATGCCCCATCAGCGCGGTGGCCAGCGGTGCACCCACCATGGCCCCGCCACCGAAGCCCATGATCGCCATGCCGGTGGCCATGCCGCGCTTGTCCGGGAACCACTTGATCAGCGTGGATACAGGGGAGATATAGCCCAGCCCCAGGCCGATACCGCCGATTACGCCGGAGCCCAGCCACATCAGCCACAGTTGGTGGGTTTTTACACCAATGGCCGAGATCAGCATGCCACCGCACCAGCACAGTGCCGACACCAGGCCGGCCTTGCGCGGCCCGGCGTGCTCCAGCCAACCGCCCAATACTGCCGCCGAGCAACCGAGGAAGACAAAGAACAGGGTGTAGATCCAGCTCAGCATCGAGATCGGCCAGTCGCATTCGGCGCTGAACATCCGGGCCATGAAGCTCATGTCTGCCGCACAGGCAACGGGGGCGGTAATACCAAGGGCTTGCGACAAAGGCAGCCAGAACACCGAAAAGCCGTAGGCCATACCAATGCACAGGTGGATGGCCAAGGCAGCTGGCGGAACCAGCCAGCGGTTGAAGCCCGGGCGGGCGATGATGCGCTCCTTCGACAGGAAGCCTGGCACACTGGCCGAGGCCCCCGCCGCGACGGTACTGGTCATGGATCTGATCCTTCTTATGGTGGGTGCTCGCAAAGCGGCGCAAGATTAGCAGAGCCAAGTGGCGTGAAAGCAATCTGATATCGTGATTTTTTGCTCAGCTGAAACGGTCATGTCCGCTGCACCGGCCCTATCGCCGGCAAGCCAGCTCCCACAGGGATCTCACCGTCTTCCAGGCCGGTGCCGTACCTGTGGGAGCTGGCTTGCCGGCGATAGGGCCGGTACAGGCGATACATACGGAACTGACAAAATCCTGCCTGTCGAAAGCCGTACCATCTGCTGCAACCGTAGGAAATGGCCTGTATCTCTAGTCGTATAAGCAGGCACAACCACTGCGGCGTTATACTCTGCCGCCTGAATTCACTAACGGACTACAAGGACTCGCCCATGAAAGCGTTCGGCAAAATCCTGGGGCTGGGGCTTCTCGGGTTGCTGCTGATCATCGTGGCGCTGGGCTTCGCCCTGACCCACCTCTTTGATCCCAACGACTACAAAGACGAGATTCGCCAGCTGGCACGGGACAAGGCTCACGTCGAGCTGACCCTCAACGGCGACATCGGCTGGAGCCTGTTCCCGTGGCTGGGCTTGGAGTTGCACGACGCAAGCATCGCCACGCTGGCCAAACCCAAGGAGCCGTTCGCCGACCTGCAGATGCTCGGCCTTTCCGTGCGCGTGCTGCCGTTACTGCGCCGCGAAGTGCAGATGAGCGACGTGCGCGTCGAAGGCCTGAACCTGACCCTGGCGCGCGACGAGCAGGGCCATGGCAACTGGGAAGACATCGGCAAACCGCTGCCTGCGCAGAACGGTGCAAACGCCGAGGCACCTGCCCAGGCATCTGCCGAGCAGAAGCCTGCGACAGCCGACAGCAACGACCGCGCCGTCAAGCTGGACATCGACAGCCTGACCGTGAACAACGCCCGCGTGCAATACACCGATGCCAAGACCGGCCAGAGCTACAGCGCCGAGAGCATCCAGTTGAGCACTGGCCCGGTTCATGAAGGTGCGAACATTCCACTCAAGGCCAGTGCCTTCCTCAGCGCCAGTCAGCCGAACATCAAGGCCCGCACCGAGCTGGCCGGCGAACTGCGCTTCGACCGCAAGCTCAAGCGCTACAACTTCGAAGACATGCGCCTGTCGGGCGAAACCTCGGGTGAGCCAACCGGCGGCAAGACCGTGACCTTCGCCGCCCAAGGCCAGCTGCTGGTCGACCTGGCCGCCAATGTCGCCTCGTGGAGCGGCCTGAAAGTCTCGGCCAACCAGCTGCGCGCCCTGGGCGAGCTGAACGTGCGTGACCTGGACAAGGCCCCACAGCTAAGCGGTGGCCTGTCCATCGCCCAGTTCAACCTGCGCACGTTCCTCGACAGCATTGGCCGCCCACTGCCGGCCACCAACGACCCGGCAGCCTTCGCCAAGCTGGAGCTGGTCACCCGCCTGCAAGGCACAGCAAACAGCCTGGCCCTGGAAGACCTGGCCGTGAAGCTGGACGACAGCACCTTCAGTGGGCGTGTGGCCGTGGAAGACTTCGCCAAGCAGGCCCTGCGCCTGCAGCTCAAGGGCGATACCTTCGACGCTGACCGCTACCTGCCAGCCAAGAGCGAAGAAGCCAAGGGCGCCACTGCCGCGCGCCAGGCCGAGGTCAAGCAGCAAGAAGCCAGCGCCGTGGCCGGTGCCGGCACCACACCGCTGCCCAACGCCCCGACTCAAGTAGCGTGGAGCGACGACAAGCTGCTGCCGGTCGACCGCCTGCGCGCCCTCGACCTGCAAGCCGACCTGGCCTTTGGCTCACTGACCCTGGACAAGCTGCCGATCAAAGACGCCCAGCTCAAGGCCATCGGCCAGGGCGGCCTGCTGACCCTGCAAACCCTGCGTGGCGAGCTGTACAACGGCACCTTCGAAGCCAAAGGCACAGTCGATGTGCGCCCTGCCGTACCGCAACTGGGTGTGAACACCAACATCCAGCGCGTGCCGGTTGAGCACTTCATCAAGGCCGAAGGCAAGGACCAGGTTCCACCGGTCAAAGGCCTGCTGACCCTGACCAGCGACCTGACCGCCACCGGCAACAGCCAGAAAGCCCTGGTCGACACCCTCAACGGCAGTGCCAACTTCACCATCAATGATGGTGTGCTGGTCAACGCCAACCTGGAACAGCAGCTGTGCCAGGCCATCGCCACGCTCAACCGCAAGACCCTGAGCGGCGAGCCACGCGGCAAAGACACCCCATTCCAGGAACTGCGCGGCAGCCTGGTGGTGCGCAATGGCGTTGCCAGCAACCCGGACCTCAAGGCGCGAATTCCGGGCCTGACCGTCAACGGCCATGGCGACCTCGACCTGCGCGTGCTGGGCATGGACTACAACGTCGGTGTAATTGTCGAAGGCGATCAGCGCGCCATGCCGGACCCGGCCTGCCAGGTCAACGAACGCTATGTGGGCGTTGAAGTGCCCCTGCGCTGCCGTGGCCCGCTGGAGCTAGGCGCCAAGGCCTGCCGCCTGGACCAGGGCGGCATGGGCAAGGTTGCCGCCAAGCTGGCCGGCAACCGCCTCAAAGACAAGATTGATGAAAAGCTCGAAGAGAAACTTGGAGACAAAGTGAGCCCGGAATTAAAAGACGCACTCAAGGGGCTGTTCAAGCGATGAGCCCCGAGCAGTTCTCCAGCGCTGTGCTGGACTGGTACGACGAGCACGGCCGGCACGACCTGCCCTGGCAACAGGGCATCACCCCGTACCGGGTGTGGGTGTCGGAAATCATGCTGCAGCAGACCCAGGTCAGCACCGTGCTCAACTACTTCGACCGGTTCATGCAGGCCCTGCCGACCGTGCAGGCCCTGGCCGAAGCGCCGGAGGACGAAGTGCTGCACCTGTGGACGGGGCTGGGCTACTACACCCGCGCACGCAACCTGCAAAAAGCGGCAAAGATCGTGGTCGAGCAACATGGCGGCGAATTCCCGCGCAGTGTCGAGCAGCTCACCGAGCTGCCCGGCATCGGCCGCTCCACCGCCGGCGCCATCGCCAGCATCAGCATGGGCATTCGCGCGCCGATCCTGGACGGTAACGTCAAGCGTGTGCTGGCGCGCTACACCGCCCAGGCCGGCTACCCAGGCGAGCCCAAGGTAGCCAACCAACTGTGGGCCACGGCCGAGCGTTTTACCCCGCTGCAACGCGCCAATCACTATACCCAGGCCATGATGGACATGGGCGCCACGCTGTGTACCCGCAGCAAGCCCAGTTGCCTGATCTGCCCATTGCAGCGCGGCTGCGAGGCACACCTGCACGGCGAAGAAACCCGCTACCCAGAGCCCAAACCGCGCAAGGCGCTGCCGCAACGGAGCACGCTGATGCCACTGCTGGCCAACCACGAAGGCGCCATCCTGCTTTATCGCCGCCCCTCCAGCGGGCTTTGGGGTGGTTTGTGGAGCCTGCCGGAGCTGGACGACCTCGCACAGCTCGACGACCTGGCCTATCAGCACGGCCTGCGCCTGGCAGGCAGCCAGGCCATGGAAGGCCTGACCCATACCTTCAGCCACTTCCAGCTGGCAATCGAGCCCTGGCTGGTGCACGTCGACTTGGTCGGCGAGCACGTGGCCGAGGCCGACTGGCTCTGGTATAACCTCGCCACCCCGCCGCGCCTGGGCCTTGCCGCCCCGGTGAAAAAACTGCTTGAACGCGCGGCCGACGAACTGATTGCAGGAGACGCCCGATGACCCGCACCGTGATGTGCCGCAAATACAAAGAAGAATTGCCAGGCCTGGAGCGCCCGCCCTACCCCGGCGCCAAGGGCCAGGACATCTTCGAACACATCTCGCAGCAAGCCTGGGCCGACTGGCAGAAGCACCAGACCATGCTGATCAACGAAAAACGCCTGAACATGATGAATGCCGAGGACCGCAAATTCCTCCAGGCAGAGATGGACAAGTTTTTCGCCGGCGAAGAATACGCACAGGCGGAAGGCTACGTTCCACCGGCCGAATGACCCCAAAAATCGTAAGCGACGGAATTAATTTAAAATTTTTTCAAAAAGTCGTTGACGAGCGGTCCGGAAATCTATTTAATTCACCTCGTCGCCCAGATAGCTCAGTCGGTAGAGCAGAGGATTGAAAATCCTCGTGTCGGCGGTTCGACTCCGTCTCTGGGCACCACCTTCAAGCTTCTGGTGGTTGCAAAGTTACCCGAAGCGACAACAAGAAACCCGCCTAGTGCGGGTTTTTTGTTGTCTGTAATATTTGCTCATTGACCAGCATCAAATAGCCATCACTCGCTCACCTTCATAATCGAAGACGGATACCCGTATCGACCAGCAAGGACCTCCATGAGCGAAGAATCCCCCCTCCTGCTCCCCGCCCCCAGCGAACCTGCCGTTACCCCAATCCGCACGCGCCGCCCACGCCAGCGCAAGCCGGAACCGGCGATCACCCGTATCAGCCAGCAACCCGCTGCACTGGAAGTTGCCACCGCCCCGAAGGGCAGCAACGAAGACAGCACCTCGGCCCACCTGCCGGCCAGCTACCCCTACCGCACACGCCTGCGACGCCAGGACTACGAAAAGGCCAAGCACGCGCTGCAGATCGAGCTGTTGAAGGTACAAAGCTGGGTGAAGGAAACCGGCCAGCGTGTGGTGATCCTGTTCGAGGGGCGCGATGCCGCAGGCAAGGGCGGCACCATCAAGCGCTTCATGGAGCACCTCAACCCACGTGGCGCACGCATCGTCGCACTGGAGAAGCCGTCCGAGCAGGAACAGGGCCAGTGGTATTTCCAGCGCTACATCCAGCACCTGCCCACAGCGGGTGAAATGGTGTTCTTCGACCGCTCCTGGTACAACCGCGCGGGCGTCGAGAAGGTGATGGAGTTCTGCACACCGCTGCAGTACCTGGAGTTCATGCGCCAGACACCGGACCTGGAGCGAATGCTGTGCAACAGCGGCATCCTGCTGTTCAAGTACTGGTTTTCGGTGAACCGCGAAGAGCAACTGCGACGCTTCATTTCACGCCGGGACGACCCGCTCAAACACTGGAAGCTGTCACCCATCGACATCAAGTCGCTGGACAAGTGGGAAGACTACACCGCGGCCAAGGAAGCGATGTTCTTCCACACCGACACCGCCGATGCGCCGTGGACGGTGATCAAGTCCGATGACAAGAAGCGCGCGCGGATCAACTGCATCCGCCACTTCCTGCATTCGCTGGACTACCCGGGCAAGGACCACAGCGTGGCCCACGCCCCGGATGCGCTGCTGGTCGGCAAGGCCGCTCGCGGCTTCGAAGAAGACGAGCTGGTCGCCCAACCAGCCTGAAGCGCCTAGAAGTTGGCCATGGCACTGCAATAATCAGCTTTGCGCCGGGCCACGTCCTCGGCTTTGTCCAGGCGCTTGAGCGTGCCGCCGCAGGCGCTGTAGCCGTGCACCACCAGCTCGTAGTCGGCGCCTTTTTGCGGCACGAACGAGAACATGCCCAGGCAGTTCTGCACCGTGTCATAGCCGGCCGAGCGCCCCCCATCGAGAAAGTGCAGGGTAAACGGCTTACCGGCAGGCACCAGCACTTCGCTGACTGCGTCACCCGCCCGGGTAGATGCACTGGCCGGCATGCCCAAGGTTTCGCCATTGCGGTCGGCGAAGCCTTTGGTGGGTACCGCAATTACTCCGGCACCGGGGCTGTACCAGTCCACACAGTCCTTTTCCGGTACCGCACGTACCATACCGTCGGCGATTACCCGCAGGCGTGCGGTGTCACCGCCACTGGGCGAGCCGTAGGGGGTATTGAAAGATTTGACTGCGGCAATGTTGCCGCAGCCGGCAAGAGCGGCGGCCAGCAGGCCGAGCATGACGGGTGCTTTCATCCGTGAATGTCCTTTGCGCGAATGCCGAATGTCCGGCAGCCTGAGTCAGACCCGCCAATGCCGCTTGGGTTTCACTGCCATCTGCGATTCAATACGCACTTTTCCAGCACCACCCAAGGACTCAAGCCCCCATGGCCACCCCTACCAAGCAACAGAAACGCGCCAAGCGCGCCGCCAGCAAGGCCAAGCAGAACCGCATGGTGCGTAGCGGCCAGGCGGTCAAGCCCAGTGCCGGCGACAGCGCCAGCGTCGAGCAGGTATACAACAAGGCGATGGAGTCGGGCAGCTACGACGCGATGTTCGAGAAGATGAAGGAAGCCCAGGAAGGCGGCCTGGTGCCGATGATCTCGGTGTTCCTGGTAGACCCACTGCTGGCCCTGGTGCTCAAGGGGCACAAGGAAGAGCACGCCACCGACTACATCGTGCTGGTGTTCAACGCCTACCGCAAATGGCTGGACGGCGCCGACGAAGAGGCCACCATGGCCTGGCTGGAAAGCGACGAGTTCCAGGCTGCCTACATCACCGCATCCGAACTGGTGGCCAAGCAGCAGCAACAGCAGAAGCAGTTTGGCTGACAGGGCCATTTAACCTGCAAGGGCCCTATCGCCGGCAGCCAGCTCCCACAGGGTCATGACAGGCCTGAGTGCAGCAAGATTCCTGTAGCAGCTGGCTTGCCGGCGATAGGCCCGGTACAGGCAACAAAAAAGGCCGCACCCTCTACAGGACGCGGCCTTTTCATTACAGCCAGCGCGGATCAGTTATCCAGCGCCACCCGCCCGGCAGCTTCGCGCTTGCGGTGTACCAGCAATCCAGCCGCTACCACACCAATGCTCAGCAACGCAGTCGCGATGATCTCCGCACGGTGATCCTCACGCAGCGCCATGACCACCAGAATGGCGACGATGAAGGCAATGGTCGCCCAGGTCAGGCCCGGGAACAGCCACATCTTGAAGGTGATCTTCTCGCCACGGGCCTCACGCTGGCCGCGCATGCGCAGTTGCGACACGGCAATCACCAGGTACACCAGCAAGGCAATGGCGCCAGAGCTGGCCAGCAGGAATTCGAACACCTGGGCCGGGGCCACGAAGTTGGCGAACACGCAAAGGAAAGCCGCTGCAGTGGACAGCAAAACCGCCACATGCGGGGTTGCCGCCTTGGTGGTGCGCTGGGCGATCGCCGGGGCGTCGCCACGCTTGCTCAGCGAGAACAGCATGCGCGAAGAGGTATACAGCGCCGAGTTCAGGCAGCTGGTCACGGCGATCAGCACGACGATGTCGACGATCAGCTTGGCATTCGGCACGCCGATGCGGCTCAGCACAGTCTGGTAGGAACCGGTTTCGGCCAGGGCCGGGTCGTTCCACGGCACCAGGGCAACGACCAGGAAGATCGACACCAGGTAGAACAGGCAGATACGCCAGATGACCGAGTTGGTGGCGCGGCTGATCTGCTTGCCCGGGTCCTTCGACTCGGCAGCAGCAATGGTGACGATTTCGGTACCCATGAACGAGAACATGGTAGTCAGCATCGCTGCCAGCACTGCGCCCAGGCCGTTAGGCATGAAGCCTTGGGTATCGAACAGGTGGCTGGCACCGCTCACCTGGCTGCTCGGCACAAAGCCGAACATGGCCGCACAGCCCACGGCGATGAAACCGATGATCGCCAGCACCTTGAGCAGGGCGAACCAGAACTCGAACTCACCGTAGTTCTTCACACTGCACAGGTTGGTCAGGGTCAGCGCCAGGGTAATGATGAGGGAGAACGCCCACAGATCCACCGCAGGGAACCAGGCATGCAGAATGGCCGCGGCAGCGTTGGCCTCCAGCGGAATCACCAGCACCCAGAACCACCAGTACAGCCAGCCAATGGTAAAACCGGCCCAGCGCCCGATGGCGCGGTCGGCATAGGTAGAGAACGAACCGGTGTCAGGTGAGGCGACCGCCATTTCACCCAACATGCGCATCACCAGCACGACCAGCGTACCGGCGGCGGCATAAGCCAGCAGCACGGCCGGGCCGGCAGCTGCGATGGCGTGGCCGGAGCCTACGAACAGGCCGGCACCGATGACACCAGCGATGGACAGCATGGTCACATGCCGTTGTTTGAGCCCCTGAGCGAGGTCATTGGAATTGTTACCGCTCATAAAACTACCTTTGTAAGGAGTGGACCACTCCGACTGCGGGTACGGAGCGCGCCAAGGGTTGACCTAGGCGTCGCTGCAATCGGCGGTTTCCTACTGGCAATAAGCGCGCCATCTGCTGAATGCATTCGTCAGAAAATTTCACGGGCCTTTTAGCACGCGGTTTGGAGGGCTTTCGGCCACGGCTTGACCGAAAGGACGCCAAATCATCGGATTACTGAAATACCCACTTACAAACGCACCAAAGGTGCTCCTCGGTAACACCCGTGCACCACCGCAATGCCAGAAAGTGCAACCTTGAGGTACAACCCTTTAGCCTGTGGCGCGTCCACAGATAAGGCTGCCCCCTGAGAACACCTTTGACCTAAAGGTCGGATTTACCCCTCGAATGGGCCAAAACCGCTTCCATGAGCGGGCTAAAGCTGGCACCATCGCGCCTTTTTTCATCAAGGCTCTGGTGCTGGGCGACACCTTCGCGGACATCTGCGCGACGTTACGCTGTAGCGATGCGACAAACTGCCCCACCAGTGCCCACAGTCCCTGGCAACCCTGTTGGCCGCCATAATGCCGCTATGCTAGCTTGGCGCACGCCAGGAAGGCCGCCAATAGCTGGGAACGCACCCGAACACATGAGGACCGCACATGGCTCAGGCCACGCCCGCGCTGGAAATCCGCAATCTGCACAAACGCTACGGCGAGCAGGAAATTCTCAAGGGCATTTCGCTGACCGCGCGCGACGGTGACGTGATCTCCATCCTGGGGTCGTCAGGCTCCGGCAAGTCCACCCTGCTGCGTTGCATCAACCTGCTCGAGAACCCGCACCAGGGCGAAATCCTGGTTGCTGGCGAAGCCCTCAAGCTCAAGGCAGCCAAAAACGGCGACCTGGTCGCTGCCGACAACCGCCAGATCAACCGCCTGCGCAGCGAAATCGGCTTTGTCTTCCAGAACTTCAACCTGTGGCCGCACATGTCGATCCTCGACAACATCATCGAGGCGCCACGCCGCGTGCTCGGCCAGAGCAAGGCCGAGGCCATCGAAGCCGCCGAAGCTTTGCTGAACAAGGTGGGCATCTACGACAAACGCCACAGCTACCCCGCCCAGCTTTCCGGTGGCCAGCAACAGCGTGCCGCCATTGCCCGTACCCTGGCCATGAAGCCTAAAGTGATCCTGTTCGACGAGCCCACTTCGGCCCTCGATCCGGAAATGGTCCAGGAAGTGCTTAACGTTATCCGCGCATTGGCCGAAGAAGGCCGTACCATGCTGTTGGTAACGCACGAGATGAGCTTTGCCCGCCATGTGTCCAGTGAAGTCGTCTTCCTGCACCAGGGCCTGGTCGAAGAGCAGGGATCGCCGCAGCAGGTCTTCGAGAACCCGAACTCGGCGCGTTGCAAGCAATTCATGTCAAGCCACCGCTAACGGAGCAATACATGCACACATACAAGAAGTTTCTCCTGGCAGCTGCTGCCACGCTGGTGATGTCGGCAAACGCCATGGCCGCAGAAAAACTGCGCATGGGCATCGAAGCCGCCTACCCACCGTTCAACAACAAGGATGCCAGCGGTAACGTGGTTGGTTTCGACAAAGACATCGGCGACGCCCTGTGCGCCAAGATGAAAGTCGAATGCTCGGTCGTCACCTCCGACTGGGACGGCATCATCCCGGCCCTGAACGCCAAGAAGTTCGACTTCCTGGTGTCGTCGCTGTCGATCACCGACGAGCGCAAGCAGGCGGTGGACTTCACCGAGCCGTACTACTCCAACAAGCTGCAGTTCATCGCGCCGAAAAACGTCGACTTCAAGACTGACAAAGAGTCGCTGAAGGGCAAGGTCATCGGCACCCAGCGTGCAACCCTGGCCGGCACTTACCTCGAAGACAACTTCAAGGGCGTGGACGTGAAGCTGTACGACACCCAGGAAAACGCCTACCTGGACCTGGTGTCCGGCCGCATCGACGGCATCCTGGCCGACAAGTACGTGCAGTACGAGTGGCTGAAAAGCAAAGACGGCTCCAACTTCGAGTTCAAGGGCGAGCCGGTGATGGACAGCGACAAGATCGGCATTGCCGTGCGCAAAGGTGACACCAAGCTGCGCGACGAGCTGAACAAAGCCCTGGCAGAAATCAAGGCCGACGGCACGTACAAGAAGATCAACGACAAGTACTTCCCGTTCAGCATCGAATGACCCGCCCTGACCGGCGCGCCCACGTGGCGCGCCAGTCCCTAAAATGACCTGCCCATGAATATCGACCTGCACGGATTCGGTCCGGCCATGATGGCCGGCACCTTGATGACCGTAAAACTGGCGCTTTGCGCCTTGCTGCTGGGGCTGGTGCTGGGCCTGCTCGGCGCCCTGGCCAAAACCTCACCGCTCAAGCCCCTGCAATGGCTTGGCGGCTTCTACTCGACCCTGGTTCGTGGCGTGCCCGAACTGCTGTGGGTACTGCTTATCTATTTCGGTACCGTCGGGCTGATGAACAGCCTCGGCGAAGCCCTGAACATGCCGGGCCTGGAGCTTAGCGCCTTCGCGGCGGGTGTAATCGCCCTGGGCCTGTGCTTTGGCGCCTACGCCACCGAAGTGTTCCGTGGCGCCATCCTGGCGATCCCCAAGGGCCACCGTGAAGCGGGCCTGGCGCTGGGCCTGTCCAAGGGCCGCATCTTGTCGCGGATCATCCTGCCGCAGATGTGGCGTATCGCCCTGCCCGGCCTTGGCAACCTGTTCATGATCCTGATGAAAGACACCGCGCTGGTGTCGGTAATCGGCCTGGAAGAAATCATGCGTCACTCGCAAATTGGCGTGACCGTGACCAAGGAGCCCTTCACCTTCTACATGGTCGCAGCCTGCATCTACCTGGGCCTGACCGTCATTGCCATGACCGGCATGTACTTCATGGAAAAACGCGCCGCTCGCGGCTTTGCGAGGGCTGAATAATGAATTGGGAAGTCATCTTCAAATGGCTGCCGCGCCTGGCCGAGGGTGCGGTCCTTACCCTGGAGCTGGTAGCCATTGCCGTGGTTGCCGGTTTGATCCTGGCCATCCCGCTGGGCATCGCCCGCTCCTCGCGCCACTGGTACGTGCGCGCCGTGCCGTTCAGCTACATCTTCTTCTTCCGTGGTACGCCGCTGCTGGTGCAGTTGTTTCTGGTCTATTACGGCCTGGCGCAGTTCGATGCGGTGCGCTCGAGCTCGCTGTGGCCGTACCTGCGCGATCCGTTCTGGTGCACGGTGCTGACCATGACCCTGCACACCGCCGCGTACATTGCCGAGATCCTGCGTGGCGCGCTGCAATCGATCCCCAAAGGTGAGATCGAAGCGGCGCGGGCGCTGGGCATGTCGCGGGGCAAGGCGCTGTTCTACATCATGCTGCCCCGTGCTGCGCGCATCGGCCTGCCGGCGTACAGCAACGAAGTGATCCTGATGCTCAAGGCCAGTGCCCTGGCCAGCACCGTGACCCTGCTGGAACTGACCGGCATGGCCCGTACCATCATTGCCCGTACCTACCTGCCGGTGGAAATCTTCTTTGCCGCAGGCGTGTTCTACCTGGTGATCTCGTTCCTGCTGGTGCAGGGCTTCAAGCTGCTGGAGCGCTGGCTGCGCGTGGATGCCTGCCAGGGTCGCTGAGACCTTACTGGCCATTTCGCGGGTGAACCCGCTCCCACAGGTACATCACAGGCCTTGAAACCTGTGCTAATCCTGTGGGAGCGGGTTCACCCGCGAAGAGGCCTTCAAACCCAACACACATCTACCCATGCCCAGCCACCTCCATAGCCACCACCTAAGCACCCGCTTCAAGGCCCTCGACCAGTTCCTGATCGAGCACCAACAGCTGTGGAAACCGCGCCCCTTCACCACCCTGCAACTGGCCTGGGAAACCACCCACCCCGAGCTTGCCGCCCATCTGCGCCAATGTTCCCTGGCAGACGCCGAAGCCGAAATCGCCACTGACCGCTTGCCCGCGCCCTTCCCGCAACTGGCCGAACAAGCCCAAAAGCTCGCCGCCCTCGGCAGCCTCCCGCAAACCGACCTGCCACCCGCCGCCCACCGCCTGGACGTCGCCGTCCCCGGCCGCAAATGGCAGCAGATCGAAGCCTTCGCCAGCCACCTGACCTTCCACCACCAGCCGCGCCACTGGCTGGACTGGTGCTCCGGCAAAGGCCACCTCGGCCGTCGCCTGCTGCAACCCGGCCAACAGCTGACCTGCCTGGAGTACGACGCCGAACTGGTCGCCGCCGGCCAGGCCCTTAGCGCACACCATCACTTGCCAGCACAGCACGTACACCAGGATGTGATGGCCAGCGACAGCGCCCGTCACCTGGCTAGCGACAAAAGCGTGGTAGCCCTGCATGCCTGTGGCGACCTGCACGTCCGCCTGATGCAACTGGCCAGCCAGCAAGGCTGCCGGCAACTCGCCGTAGCCCCCTGCTGCTACAACCGCATCGCGGCGCCGCACTACCAGGCGTTATCCACAGCCGCGAAAGCATCGAGCCTGCAGCTGTCGCTGGACGACCTGGGCCTGCCCCTGAGCGAAACCGTCACTGCCGGCGCCCGCGTGCGGCGCCAGCGCGACACCTCGATGGCCCGCCGCCTGGGCTTCGACCTGCTGCAACGCCAGCAGCGCCAGACCGGCGAATACCTGCCAACGCCGTCGCTGCCGGTCGCCTGGCTGGAAAAGCCCTACGAGCAGTACTGCCGCGACCTGGCCGATCTCAAACAACTGCCCTTGAACGGCAACCCGGACTGGGCCGCCCTGGAAGCAGCCGGGTGGCAACGACTGGCCGAGGTACGCAACCTGGAGCGCGTACGTAACCTGTTCCGCCGGCCGCTGGAATTGTGGCTGGTGCTTGATCGCGCCCTGTTCCTCGAAGAACAAGGCTATGAGGTACGCCTGGGCCTGTTCTGCGATTACCCGCTGACCCCGCGCAACCTGCTGATACTCGCGGAACGTGACCTTTAGCCGCAGCACAACCTGTGGATAAGTCTGTGAACAAGCTTTTGATTACCTGTTGGATCCAAGCGCTATTTCAAGGGTTTGGCTTATTCCTGGTCGCAGCTGCAGGCCAGTAAAAACAGGCATTTGCGCAAAGACCAGCGGCGTAGCGATGCGGCATGCCTTTCGCGCAAGCCGCCAATGCCACTTGTGCATA
This sequence comes from Pseudomonas fortuita, assembly GCF_026898135.2. Classification (NCBI taxonomy): domain Bacteria; kingdom Pseudomonadati; phylum Pseudomonadota; class Gammaproteobacteria; order Pseudomonadales; family Pseudomonadaceae; genus Pseudomonas; species Pseudomonas fortuita. The sequence continues at coordinate 334,298 of NZ_CP114035.2, read as the reverse complement.
AACATTTCTTATGGTTGGCGCAAGCGGCTTTTGTGGAAGCGGCCTTGTGCCGCGAAAGGGCTGCAAAGCAGCCCCTCTCAAAGTCTCAGTGCGCCTTACCTTTGGCGATCTCGATATCGTTTATCAGCGCCTTGGCCATGTCGCACAGGTAATCGGCAGCCCCCAGGAATTTATGGTCGTCCTCCATATCCCCCTCGCGCACCAGGTGCTTGATGTAGCCCATCAGGATCGAGACATGCTCGTAGGCAGCGTCCACCGGAACGCCGGGTTGAACGCGAAGCAGATTTAGGGATGGGTTACCGGCTGCAAGGAAGGTTTCCACGCCTGCGGTGGTGACTGGCTCATCTTGTTTCATGGCAAATCCTCATTCACGAAAAAGGAGGCTGCCAAAAATCTTTCTCACGGATTTGGGGCGGCAGCCGTACGCGGGGTGAGAAACCGAGTGAATAAGGAAGCCCGGCCAGACCGAGGTCTGCCCACGTACGGCCACCATGACAGGTAGCGCTTATTCAAAGTCGGGCTCTCACACCCGGTCGCCTGAGCGACCCGAAAACGGTATCTGTGAGCCACTTCCCCGACAACAGCGATACTTCGGCGGCGCGCGTAGGATACTTCCGAAGCATCCAGATTCTGAAGCTTTTAGCCCCATGGTTCAGAATTGCCTTACACAGATAGCCGCGCTTACACGGCCCCCTGTGGGAGCGGGTTCACCCGCGAAGAGGCCATACCAGGCAACACAAGGCTAATGCTCACCCGCCGTAACGGTGTATCATCCGCCCCCAAATCATTAAAAAGTGACGTCGCGCGCTGCCCGCCAGCCCCGCGGCCGTCTGGCGTTGCGCCAGAACCGACAATGGACCAACGGACCCGACCATCGTGACCCGAGCCAAATCCTTCGCTTTGTTGACCCTTGCCCTGGCCATCACCGGCTGCGCCAGCGGCCCCTCGCCTCACCACAACAGCAACTTGGGCTGGAACCACCCCGGCATGCAACTGGGCGGCGACAACGGCCTGCCCCTGCGCACCGAAAGCCCCTGCCGCAAGCGCGGCTGCGACAACGACAAGCTGTTCTTCAACCCGGGCAAAAGCGAGCCAAGCGTCAACACCATCCACCGCGGCTGGTAGGAAAATTCTCCTTTTGGGCCGGTGACTTAGGTCTTTTGCGAACATTCGCAAGGAAGTGGTTTACAGGCGCCAAACGATCGTTATAATGACGCCCCATTGCCGGTATAGCTCAGATGGTAGAGCAACTGACTTGTAATCAGTAGGTCCCGGGTTCGATTCCTGGTGCCGGCACCATACGCAGTATCAAAAAAGGCTCACCGAAAGGTGGGCCTTTTTTGTTTTCAGTGTCGTTATGCCCCCTCACCCTCACCCCTCTCAAACCCTCCGCAACCCTCGCCGCACCTCTTTATCGGCATACATCAACTGATCCGCCGCTTTAAGCGCGGCCTGCAGCGAAGTCGCAGCGGGATCAACACTCGTAATACCAAAACTCGCACCCGCATAATCGAACCGGCAGTCGTCAAACTCGTAGCTACCAATCAGCAGCGGCACCAGCCGTCTGCGCATCGCTGCTGCAGTTTTGGCCATTTCGTCCGGGTGGACAGAAGCGGTCAAGCCGATCACAACGAACTCGTCGCCGCCCCAGCGCCCAAGTTCATCCGACGCCCGCAATCCACCCTGCAGGCGCCGGCTGCTTTCGATCAGGAACTTGTCCCCCACCTCGTGCCCGTACGTGTCGTTGATCGCCTTGAATTCATCGAGGTCGATAAACGCCACCAGCACCCCCTGCCCCGTTCGCTTCGCCAACGCGAAATGCCGATGCAAGGCAGCCAGGATTGCACGCCGATTCTTCAACCCGGTCAGCGCGTCATAGTTTGCCGCATAGCGTTCTTCCTGGCGGCGCAACAGCATCTGCCCGGCCACACGGCTGGAGAGCAAGATCAAGATCAACCCGAGCGCTGCTACAGAGGCACCGGTCCAGTAATACTGCTGACGCATCGGCTGCAGGTGATCAAGCTTTGCCAGCGTCAGCAGCTGATATTGCGCGTCGTTCAGAGGCTGGCGATGCACCAGATAAGGGTGCCCGTCAATGAGCCATTGATTGGCCTGACCCGCGTCTGCCACAGCGCGGATATCCATGGGCTCGCCCAGCTCTTCGTCGCCATCCAGGGGCCTGCGAATGTCGGGCGGAAGCAGTGCCGCCACGTTACGCAGCATGAAAGGTTCGCTGGACGCGGTGGTCACGCGCCCCTGACGGTTCACTATCAACGCAATGTGACGCCCCGTCAGGTACAGGGCTATGTCCGGGGCATCGAACTTGACCGTGACAGAGCCAAGTGGGTTGCCGTCGGCATCGTCGATGCGGCTGGCAACGAAATAGGAGGGGGTTTTGTTCAGGCGGGCGATGCCGAACATTTCACCACTGCCGGTGCGCAATGCATCGACGAGGTAGGCCCTGCCCGTATAGATCTGGCCAACGATGCTGAATGACTCCGCCCAGTTGCTGGCCGTCACCGTATCGTCTGAGAGGTTGTTCATGTAGATACGGGCATAGTGCAGATCGCTGGCCAATCTATCCATGAAATCACCGACGCTTCGCACCAGCGGGTCACGGGTGAAATTCGCAGCGCGCTCCTCCCGCGTGAGGGCCGCGAAGCCGGGTGGGTCATGGCGGTATCGGGCGGCGAGTTGGATCACCTCGCTTTGACGGGCCACCATGTTGGCCACGCTGGCCATCTCGGTGAACAGGCGGTCTACCACACGCCCCGTAATCTGGGCCTCGTATTCGGCGCCTGCCGACAGGTTGTCGAGCTCTTGTGCTGTAAGGCGCTGCGCTATCCACCCGCCCAGGCTTGCCACGAGTGCCAACCAGACGACCACAACGCCCAGCGTCACCCGGCGCATGATGGAAGGGATGTGCGTGCGTTGCCGCCGCTGCGGCGGATCGTAGCTCACGCCGCGCTTGCCGGTTGAATGGTGCTCCAAAGCAACTCCCTTTGCGATACAGCAAGGTGCATCATCGACTCTGCGATAGCCCACCACAGCAGGGCTCGCAAGATTGTAAAACATTCACCTCAGTGTATTGGCAGAACGTCTACTCACCAGCGACTGACTTTTTTCTTGAAGCAATCAGCTTCTTCTGCCGACACCCTACATGCGCCCATTTCGGATACCGAATGATGCCAGCCAAACCTTCTGGCCTGGCATGCGGTTGCGTGAGCTCACAACGCTATACGATTGTGACCGGCGCTTGTCGCTGCTGATCATTGATGCCATCGAACGGACTGAGGTCGCTGCGCGTGCCACCATCAGCAAGCACATGGGGCCATTGCATGGGGCGAGATTGATGCCGATCAAGCCATAAGCTTGGCCAGGGGTTTACGTTCAAACCAGGTAGCCCTGAGGGAGGATGAGCATGGCCAAGAGATTCCCCACAAACCCTCGCCACCCCGAGCGTATCTGCTGGGGTTGCGACCTGTACTGCCCTGCCAAGGCGCTAGCCTGTGGCAATGGCGCAGACCGGACCATGCATCCGGTGGAGCTGTTTGGCGAAGATTGGGATAGCTTCGAGGGCCATTTGGAGAAGCCGGTTGATACAGGGCACGCGGCAAAGCCCAGCTGAGAGAGGGCCGGTTGGGAGCGGGCTTACCCCCAAACCGACACCGTGGTGGATGGCACGGGCTTCGCCCGTGTTCGCGCAAGCCCGCTCCCACAGGGACCGCGCGCAGACCTGTGGGAACGGTTGGTCAGAACGCGGTGCTTACCGTCACCGACAAGTTACGCGGGTCACCATAGATGGCCCCGGCATAGAACCCGTACTGGGTGTAGTAATGCTTGTCGAACAGGTTGTTGGCGTTGAGGCTGACGCTGGTTTCATCGGTCAGCTGGTACTTGGCCATGGCATTCCAGATGGCATAACCGGACCAGTTCACATCAGTGGCACCATTGCTCACACCGTTGGTGGGCTGGCCAGCCGGGCTGGAAATGGCGCGGATGTTGGTTTGCGCAGTCACGCCGGCACCCACGGTCAGGCGGTCGAGCGGGCCGCTGAGGCGGTAGGTGGTCGAGGCCTTGAACAGGTGCGACGGGTCGCTGCGGCCGTCGCTGTCGACGCGGCGGAAGTGCAGGTAGGTGTAGCCGGCGTAAACGTTCCAGTTGGGGCTCAGGGCGCCCGCAACTTCCAGGTCGATACCGTCGGTTTCCTGGCCGGAACCGGCCTTGTACGCGTTGCCGCCAGTCGGGGTGGTCAGGTCGCCGTCGAGCACGGCTTTGTTTTCCTGCTTGGTGCGGAAGTACGCCGCCGAAGCGTTCAGGCGGCCATCGAACCACTCACCTTTGATACCCGTCTCGTAGCTTTGCCCACGAATCGGCTCGACCTTGCTGCCACTGCTGGTTTCAGATGATTGCGGGGTGAAGATGTCGGTGTAGCTGGCATATACCGAGTAGTTGTCATTGAGGTCGTACACGGCGCCCAGGTAGGGGGTGACGATGCCGTTTTCTTCCTGGCTGCTGCGCTCGCCGGCCACGCTGCGGGTCACAGAAGAATAGTTGCTGGTGCGCAAGCCAACGATCACCGACAGCGGGTCGGTGATGCTCAGGCGGGTGGCGGCATACATGCCCTGCAGCCGGGTGGTGGTCTTGCTGTGAAGGCCGGTGCGTGAGGCGATGAGGTCGTAGTCGTCATCCACGCCATTGCGCCAGTCCGTGACCGGGAAGCCGTTATTGGCGCGGAACTGGCAACCCAGTGCAGGTGCGCTGGCCATGCCATCGCCGACCATCGTGCAGGTGTACTGGGGCGACCAGCCGACGGTGCGGCTGTCGTTGTAGCCGACCATGGCCTGGTGGGTGCGGCCGAACAGCTGGAACGGGCCCGACAGGTCGATCTGCGCCGACTGCTGGGTGGTGTCGCTGGAGCTGTGCAAACCGTTCAGCACCGCGCCGCTGCCGTCCTGGTCCCAATAGCCGCCGTAGCTGCCGCGCCCAGCCGAGTTCACCTTGGCAAGGCCGCGGTGGTTCAAGGCCTCGGTAGTCGCCTGGGCGGCTTTCAGGTCCAACGTCCAGTCGTTGTCGAAGCGGTGCTCGAGCGAGCCGAACGCCGTACGGGTGGTGTACTCGCCAAAGCTCCAGCTGGGCACCACGTTGGTGCTGCGCGGCAAGTCGGTCTTGCTGCCGTCGCGGTACCAGATCGGGATGTTCGCGCCCCAGCCGCCACCCACGACCTTGTTGTACTCATACTGGTAACCGGCGCCCAGGGTGGTGGCGTCGTCCAGGTCGAACTCAAAATTGGCCAACGCGGCGCGAGAGCGCTCGGACTGGTTGTCGCGGAAGGAGTTGGCGTCCTGCTGGGTCATCACGAAGCGCGAACGCAGGCGGCCATCCGCGGACAGGGGCAGATTCAGGTCAGCACCCAGGCGACGTTTGTCCCAGCTGCCGTAAGTGGCGTAGGCGCTGCCGCCGAAAGTCTTGGTCGGTGCCTTGCGGATCAGGTTGACGGTGGCAGAGGGGTCGCCGGTGCCGCCCAGCAGGCCGTTGGCGCCGCGCACGATGTCGATGCGTTCGTACAGGTCCATGTTCAACGCATTGCCGCTGCCACTGAAATCGGACCCGCCCTGGGTCTGCAGGCCGTCGACCTTCCAGTTGCTGATCGAGTAACCACGGGCACGGTAGTCGGTACGCCCACCCACCTCGGATTTGTTGGCCGTTACCCCCGGCGTGGTTTCCAGCGCCTGCTCGATGGTGTGGATGTCGCGGTCATCCATCTGCTGGCGGGTAATGGTGGTGACCGATTGCGGCGTCTGGCGTGGCGTCAGCGCCAGGCCTGTGGAGCTGCGGGTGCTCTCGACCGTGTAGCCTAGCTGGCCAGCATCGTCGGCCGGCAGCAGAGCGCTGTCTTCGATCTGCGTGGCGTCCAGCTCCAGGGGTTTGCCGTCGGCAGCTGCGGCCCCGCCACTGATGGCGACGGCCACGAAGAACGCCAGCGGCTTGAGGCGACTGCCACTTTGGCTGATGGGGGTGAACACTTTCGGGATGCGCTTGGGATTCATTTGGGAAAGCTTCGTATTTGCAGATGATTTTTTGTTAGGATTCTAGGGATCGGCCCTCCCGGCTCCAGACCCGACATGTACGGGGATGTAATTGAACGTAACGAGCGCCACCGGCCCTCACCGAACAGGTGTTTTTCCGCATGAGCACGACCTTGCTGGTTGTCGACGATGACGACGAGATCCGCGAACTTCTTTGTGATTACCTGACCGATGCCGGCTACAACGTGCTAGCGGCAGCCGAGGGTGAACAGATGCGCGAACAGCTGGCCAGGCACAAGGTGGACCTGGTGGTGCTCGACCTGATGCTGCCGGGTGAAGATGGCCTTAGCCTGTGCCGCCAGTTGCAAGCGACGCGTGGTCTGGCCGTAATCATGCTGTCGGCCAAGGGCAGCACGCTGGACCGCATCATCGGCCTGGAAGTGGGTGCCGACGACTACCTGGCCAAGCCTTTCGAGCCACGCGAGCTGATCGCCCGGATCAAGGCCGTGCTGCGTCGCCCGCAACGCCTGGATCCCCCCGCCGACGAGCCCGCCGTGGTGGATGCCCAGCAGTTCGCAGGCTTTCGCCTTGAACACGTCAAGCGTCTGCTCACCCGCCCGGATGGCGAAACCCTTACCCTGCCGCGCTCCGACTACCGCGTGCTGCGCGAACTGCTGGACGCCAACAACCGGGTAGTGTCCCGCGACCAGCTGACCCGCAGCGCGTTTGGCCGCGACCACCTGCCCGACGACCGTTCGGTGGACATGTGCGTCAGCCGCCTGCGCCAGCAACTGCGCCGCGCGCCGGCGGGGGCCGCGCAAATTCTCACCATCCGCAATGAAGGCTATCTGCTGAGTATCGCCAACCTCGCGGCCGATGCCTGACATGCGCTGGCTTCGCCGGCTGTGGCCGCGCACCTTGTTTGGCCAGTTGCTGCTGATCATGGTCAGCGGCACGCTGTTGATCCAGTTGATGTCGAGCAGCATCTGGTTTGATGTGCGCTTTGCCCAGGTGCTCGAAGCCCCGGTGAGGCTAATCGCTGCACGCAGTGCACCGCTGATTGCCCAGGCCGACTGCCACGGTGGCACGTTGCAGGCGCCAGCCCATTACCAGCTGCGCTGCGCCGAGCACCTGCCCACGGCGGAGCATGACGAGCGTCGCGGGCGCAGGCGCATCGAGCTGTTGCTGCAACAGGCCCTCAAGTACGAGCTGGGGCATGCCCAGGACGTGCGCCTGATGCAGGTGCGACTGACCGATGAGCTGGGTCAGCCGATTGTCTGGCGCAGCCTGTTCGGCCTGCGCACGGCCCAGGCGCATATCCAGTTTGCAGTGCCGTTGGCCGATGGCCACTGGCTGACCATTGAGGGCCAGGAACTGCAGGGCTGGAGTGGCGAATCGGCCTGGGTGCTGATCAGCGACTACCTGTTGCGGGTGTATGCGCTGCGGATTGTCGCGGTATTGCTGGTGTGCCTGATTGCCGTGCGCCTGTGCCTGCGCCCGTTGCGACGCCTGGCCGACGCAGCGCGCGGCCTGGGCGGCAACCTCGAGCAGCCTCCCCTGGCGCTGGATGGCCCGGAAGAAGTGCGCCAGGCGGCGCAGGCGTTCAACGCCATGCAGCAGCGGCTGATTGCCATGGTCAATGACAAGGCCTACTTCCTGGCCGCCGTGTCTCATGACCTGCGCACCCCGCTGACCCGCATGCGCCTGCGCCTGGAGCGGCTGCCAGACGACGAACACCGCCAGCGCCTGCGGCAGAACATCACGCAGATGGACGACATGATCGGCCAGGTTCTGGACTACCTGCGCGCGGGGGAGCAGCAGAATTTGCAGCAGGTGGACCTGGACCGCTTGGTTGCGCGCCAGTGTGCGGACCTGGCCACTGCCGAAGAACCCCTTCCGGTGCACGGCCAGGTGGGTAGTTTGCGGGTAGATGCCTTGCTGTTGCAGCGCTGCCTGCAAAACTTGCTGGTGAATGCGTTGCGCTACGCCAAGCATGTTTCGGTCACGCTGGAACGGGCGGTAAGTGGAGTGTTCATCCATATCGACGACCGCGGGCCCGGGGTCGCGCCGGAGCTGCTGGCAACCATTACCGATCCGTTCGTGCGTGGTGAAGGGTCGCGCAACCAGGCATCCGGCGGGTATGGGCTGGGGTTGAGCATTGCCCAGCGGATTGCCGCCAGCCATGGTGGTGAGCTGAGGGTGTCGAACCGCGAGGGCGGTGGGTTGCGGGTCAGCATACTGCTGCCTGGCTAACGCTATTTTTCTGTGGGAGCGGCCTTGTGTCGCGATGGGCTGCGCAGCAGCCCCGGCGGTTTGTGCCGTGACACCAATACCTGGGGCTGCTGCGCAGCCCATCGCGACACAAGGCCGCTCCCACAACATGGGACTGCGCAATCAGGTAACAGTCTTTTACCGATTACCCAGGTTTTCCCTCCCCCGCCTTTGCCTATCCTATGCCCGGTCATCCTGCCTGCGATGGACCCATGAATCACTCTCTGCCCAGCCGCTACGCCTGCCTCGCCATCTGCCTGTTGCTCACCTTCGCCAGCCGGCCGCTGCTGCCCCAACATGCCTGGCTCTGGCCAATCACACTGATCACTGCCCTGCTCAGCCTGGTCGGGCTCAACGACCTGCGCCAGAGCCACCATGCGGTGCGCCGCAACTACCCGATCCTCGGCAATATCCGCTACCTGATCGAAACCATCCGCCCGGAAATCCGCCAGTACCTGATCGAGGGTGACGACGACAAGCTGCCGTTCTCCCGTTCGCAGCGCTCGCTGGTCTATGCCCGCGCCAAGAACGAAAGCGCCGAGAAAGCCTTCGGCACGCTCAACGATGCCTACAAGCCCGGGTTCGAATTCATTAGCCATTCGATGCTGCCAGTGGCCACGCCTGACCCGGCATCGTTTCGCATCGCCATTGGCGGGCCACAATGCCGCCAACCCTACTCGGCCTCGATCTTCAATATATCGGCCATGAGCTTTGGCGCGCTCAGCGCCAACGCTATCGCGGCCCTCAACCGCGGCGCGCGCATGGGCCGGTTTGCCCACGACACGGGCGAAGGCAGCATCAGCCCGTACCACCGTGAGCACGGCGGCGACCTGATCTGGGAAATCGGCAGCGGCTACTTCGGCTGCCGTACGGCGGACGGTCGTTTCGACCCGCACCGTTTTGCCGAACAGGCCCGCTCGCCACAGGTGAAGATGATCGAGATCAAACTCAGCCAGGGCGCCAAGCCGGGCCACGGCGGGATCTTGCCGGGGCACAAGGTCAGCCCTGAAATCGCCGAAACCCGTGGCGTGCGCGTAGGTGAGGACTGCATCTCACCGGCGGCGCACAGCGCCTTCCGCACACCGGTCGAGTTACTGCAGTTTGTGGCCAGCCTGCGCGAGCTGTCGGGCGGCAAGCCTGTGGGTTTCAAGTTCTGCCTGGGCCACCCGTGGGAGTTCATGGGCATTGCCAAAGCCATGCTGGCCACCGGCATCACCCCGGACTTCATCGTTGTGGATGGCAAGGAAGGCGGTACCGGCGCGGCACCACGCGAATTCAGCGACAACATGGGCGTGCCCATGCGCGAAGGCCTGATGTTCGTGCATAACACGTTGGTTGGCCTGAACCTGCGCTCCAGCATTCGCATTGGCGCTGCGGGCAAGATCGTCAGTGCTTTCGACATTGCCAGCGTGCTGGCCATCGGCGCTGACTGGGTCAACTCGGCACGCGGGTTCATGTTTGCCATTGGCTGCATCCAGTCGCAAAGCTGCCACACCAACAAATGCCCGACCGGCGTGGCCACGCAAGACCCACTGCGCCAGCGCGCCCTGGTGGTGCCAGACAAGGCTGAACGGGTGGCCAGCTTCCATCGCAACACGCTGCACGCACTGGCCGAAATGCTGGCCGCGGCAGGCCTGGAGCACCCTTCGGAGCTTAAGCCCAAGCACCTGGCCCGGCGCGTCAGCCCCAGCGAAATCGGGTTGTTTTCGGACCTGCACACGTTCCTCAAGCCAGGCGAATTGCTCAGTGGCTCGATTGAAAGCGAGTTTTATGCGCGGATGTGGCGGATGGCGCGTAGCGACAGTTTTGCGCCGGAGACAGGAGAACTGATGCCCGTTGCAGCAAAAACCGTGCGCCGAAAAGAAACAGCCCCGGCATAAGCCAGGGCTGTTCGATGCTTCAGATCAGGATCAGAAGATGCTGATCGGGTACTCGACGAATACGCGGACTTCGTTGCCGTCGTCGTTGTAACCGTTCTGCTGCACGGCATTGTTGGTACGCAGGAACGAGCTACGCAGTTTGATGGACAGGTCCTTGGCCGGGCCGTCCTGCACCACGTAACGGATCTGGTTGAAGATCTCGCGCTCTTTACCTTCGCCAAAGCCCTGTGGGTTGGCGACGTTACGGGTGTTGATGTTGTCACCCACCACGTAGGCCAGCTTGTAGGTCAGGCCCGGAATGCCGTAGGCACCGAAGTCCAGGCCGTAGCCCAGCTGCCAGGAGCGCTCGTCTTCGGCATTGAAGTCGGACCAGTACGAGTTGGCCAGGTAGATGGTCGAACCACCGTCACCCACGCCACCGGCGTTCTGGTAGAAGCCGTAGTTGTAGCCAGTGCTGCCGGTGCTGCGCTGGTGGGCGATGGTGAACGAGTGCGCACCGTACGCGTAAGTGGCTGCCAGGCTCCAGATGGTGTTGGAGTCGCCGTTCAGGCCAGCGGCTTGTACGTACTTGTTGTCGATGTCCGACTTGTAGCCGTTGAAGTCCAGGGTCAGGGACTGGTCGCTGGCGATCGGGAAGACGTAGTTCAAGCCCAGGTAGTGCTTTTTCATCACGTCTTCGTTGTCGGCGGTGTACAGCGAAGCGGTGAAATTGTCGGTGAACTTGTAGCTGCCACCGAAGACGTTGATCGACTTCAGGCCACCACCGTCGCGGCGCTCGGCGCTTTTGCGCGCTTCCTGGGTGAAGCGGCCGGCGTTCAGTTCCAGGCCCTCGATCTCTTTCGAGGTGATCAGGGTACCGGTGAAGCTTTCTGGCAGCAGACGCGCGTCGTCGTACTGCAGCACTGGCAGTGCTGGCATCTGGTCACCGTACTTCAGCACGGTGTTGGAGATGCGGAATTTCACAGCAGCGCCACCACGGGCCAGGTTGTGCGGCGAGCTGGCGTTGCCTTCGGCATTGGTGGTTTCGTGCGGCTTGAAGAAGTCGACGCCGCCGCCACCGTTGTGGCCTTTGCCGCCATCAAGGCGCACGGCGTACAGGCCGAATGCGTCGACGCCAACGCCGACGGTGCCTTGGGTGAAGCCGGAGGAGAAGTTGGCGATGAACGCCTGGCCCCATTCAACCTGGTCGTCGGTGCCGTGCTTCTTGTCACGGTTGATGTAGGCGTTGCGCAGAAGGACGTTGGCGTGGCTGTCCTCGATGAAGCCCTTGCTGTCGGCCTGGTCATTGGCCTGTGCCTGGGTCGCGGCGATCATCGCCAAGGCGACCAGGCTGATCCTGGTTTTCAACATGTTGTTTTCCTTATTTCTTAATCAAAAACGCTCTGCACTATGACGCCAGGAACCAACGCCCCTTCGTAGGTTCGACGCTATGCGGATCCAGCCTGGTGGGCCAGCCGGTAAGTGCACGGCAGCCCTCGGCAGCAGCATGGCCAAGATCATGGCCAGCAGGCGTTGGCCGAATCCTAGCCGTGTGCGATTACAAATGTCAAAAAGTCGTGAAATGCAGGTTGATATAACCAAAATTATCGGCAGCTCTAGTGCATTTCCATGCAGTGTTGGGCTATCAGCGGGCAATTTATCTTGTGTAGGAAATTGCCTTTGATCGAACGGACAGGTTCCCCTGAGCAGCCAAACACGCGGCCGCAGAGGTTGTTACAAACAGACACATATGTAAAGACAAGCCTTTACAAATACCCAAGCAAAGGCAAATAGCAAGCATTACCATTCGCGCCTTATTTTTCACCTGCCCGGTCCGGATGTGCCCATGCTTGTACCCTGCCGCCTTTCCCCCTTTACGCTTGGCCTGTCGCTCTTGTTCAGCGCCAGCCTGGCCACTGCTGCCACCACCACGCTGCCAGAATCGTCGGTTACCGCCGACAGCGAGCGCGAAAAGGACAACCCGCGCGTCAAGGAGGTGAGCACCGCCACCCGCACCTCGACGCCGGTGCGTTATGTGCCGCAGGCCATCGACACGGTAAAAACCGCCAATGTGCTGGACTACGGCAGCAACACCTTGGGCAAGGCGCTGGAGGGAATCCCCAACGTCAGCAGCGGCGCCGACACCCGCTTCGACAGCGTGCGCATCCGCGGCTTCGAGGCCAGCAACGACTTCTACCTGGACGGCATTCGCGACGACAGCCAGTACATCCGCGACCTGCACAATATCGAGCGGGTCGAGGTGCTGAAGGGGCCGGCGGCGGTGCTGTATGGCCGCGGTAGCCAGGGCGGCATTGTCAACAGGGTCAGCAAGGCACCGGAGCCTGGCCGCCGCTCCACCCTCGAAGCGCAGGCCGGCAGCGAAGACCTGCGCAGCCTGTATGCCGACCTCAGTGCCGACCCCAGCGACACAGTCAGCCTGCGCCTGAACATGGGCAACCAGGACAACAACAGCTTGCGCGATGGCATCGACGGCAGCCGCCAGCTGTTCGCGCCGTCGATCAGCTGGCAGATCACCCCCGACCTCAACTGGCTGGTGCAGTACGAATACAGCCGCTACAACCGCACGCCTGACCGGGGTATCCCCGGGGTGAATGGCCGCCCGGCCGACGTCAGCCGCAGCACCACCTACGGCGACCAGCGCGACTACATCGATGATCGCGCGCAGTCCCTGCGCTCGCGCCTGAACTACCAGCTGAACGAAACCTGGCAACTGCGCCATACCCTGGGCCTGATCAAGCTCGACAGCGCGTTCGACAACACCTATGTCACGGGCTACAACGCCGGCACCAATACCTTGACCCGCCAGCGCTGGCAGCAGGACCTGAACACCCGCAACCTGTTCAACAACCTGGAGGCCGAGGGCGACTTCGACACCTTGGGCCTGGAGCACAAGCTGCTGCTGGGCCTGGAGATTGGCAACCAGAAGCGTGACCCCGTGCTGTATACCGCTGGTAGCCAGACGCTGCCGGGCTTGGGCCAACCCAACCGTAGCCAGCAGCACAACGGCCGCCTGGTGCTGTCGAGTGACAACCACACGGTGGTCGATAGCCGCGGCATTTATCTGCAGGACCAGATCCGCCTGAACGATCAATGGCAGATCCTTGCCGGGGTGCGCTTCGACCAATTCGAGGTTGAAACCACCAACATGCGCAACCTGTCCGAGTCGCAGGACAGCAACAGCACCAGCCCACGCCTGGGCGTGGTGTACACACCGTGGCGTGACCATTCGTTCTACGCCTCGTGGAGCAAGACCTTCTCGCCGGTGGGCGGCGGCCTCATCGGCATTACTCCGGGTTCGCAGGGCAACACCAACGACACCAAGCCGGAGGAAACGCGCCAGAAGGAAATCGGGGTGAAGAGCGACTGGCTGGACCAGCGCCTGAGCACCACGGTGGCCATCTACGAGCTGGAGCTGTACAACCGCCGTACCCGCGACCCGCTCATCCCGGAAAACATCTTGCTAAGTGGCTTGCAGCGTTCGCGCGGCATCGAACTGACCGCCACTGGCAACATCGTCGGCAACTGGTATGTACGCGGCGGCATCGGCCTGCAGGATGCGATCATCGTCAAGGACAACAATGGCCAGGAAGGCAACCGCATCAATGATGTGGCCAAGCGCAACGCCAGCCTGTTCGTGACCTGGAAACCAGAGCTGGGCTGGTACGCCGAAACCGGCCTGACGCTGGTGGGCGAGCGTTATGCGGACAACCAGAACACCACGGTATTGCCAGGGTATGGCCGTTGGGATGCACTGGCGGGGTATCGCACCCATGACTGGGATGTGCGGGCGGCGTTGAGCAACATTGCCGACAAGACCTACTACAGCTCGGCGACCAGTGCGGCGCAGATTCAGGTGGGGGACCCGCGTAGCCTGGTGGTTACGGGTAGCTACAGCTTCTGATCGTTGTTGACTGTACTGGCCTCTTCGCGGGCGCGCCCGCTCCCACAGGTGTTTCACAGGTTTCGAGCCATGTGGTGACTCTGTGGGAGCGGGCATGCCCGCGAAGAGGCCGGTACAAGTAATACCGATCCGATCAGTGCCACACCGCCATCAGCGCCTGCATCTCTGCTTCGCTGATCAGCCCTTGAGGGTACCGCCCGGCAAGCAGACGTCGTGGGTCGGTCGTCCTGACCCTGATGCTTCCATGGTGTTTCAACCACTTCGCCAACACCTTGAGCGACTGGTGATTCACTGCCGATGGGCGCAAAGCCGACTCACTTGCTGCATTCATGTCTACACGTACTCCCTGGCCCGTGAGCGGCTAATTTACGTAAGTAATGTTACAGATCCGAGAGCGCGGCCAGGCCGAGCTATCTAATTGAAAAACAATACAAAACGTATGCCAGCCTGGGCGCCGGGTGTCGCCCGAAAAAAAGGCCCGTCAAATGACGGGCCTTTTTAATTCAAGCTGCGTTCAACGCTTGACCGGCGCCGGCTGCTGCTGAGTCAGGCAGTGGATGTTGCCGCCACCCAGCAACAACTCGCGGCCAGGGATCATCACCACTTCGTGGTCAGGGAAGATCTTTGCCAGAATCGCTCTGGCTTCAGCATCTGCCGGGTCGTCAAAGCTCGGCGCAATGATGCCACCGTTGACGATCAGGAAGTTCACGTACGAACCGGCCAGGCGTACCGACGGGTCACGCGCCTGGCTGCCGGCAACCTGATCGACACCGGCGCACTCTTCAGCGGTGGCAAACAGCGGCCCAGGAATCGGCATCTTGTGCACGATGAACTCACGGCCCTTGGCATCGCGGGTGTTTTTCAATACCTCCATGGCGGCGTGGCAGCGCGCATAATTGGGGTCGTTGGAATCATCGGTCCAGGCCAGTAACACTTCACCGGGGCGCACGTAACAGCAGAAGTTGTCGACGTGGCCGTCGGTTTCGTCGTTGTACAGGCCGTCCGGCAGCCACACCACGGTGTCGACCGTAAGCTGATCGCGCAGCACTGCTTCGATCTGCTCGCGGCTCAAGTGCGGGTTGCGGTTACGGTTGAGCAGGCATTCCTCGGTGGTGATCACGGTGCCTTCACCGTCCACGTGGATCGAACCACCCTCAAGCACAAAGCCTTCGGTCTGGTAACGCTGGCAGCGCTCCATTTCCAGCACCTTGGCGGCCAGTTCCTCGTCGCGGTTCCAGGGTGCGTACAGGCCCCCATCGAAGCCGCCCCAGGCATTGAAGCCCCAATCCACACCGCGTACTTCACCCTGGTCATTGATGACGAAGGTCGGGCCGGTATCACGCACCCAAGCGTCATCGTTGCTGATTTCGACCACACGAATATTTGGCTGGTCGAGCTGGCGACGGGCATTTTCGTACTGGCCAGCGGAGGCGGCGACGGTGACGGGTTCGAAGCGGGCAATGGCCTTGGCCAGGGTGACATGCGCGGCCTGCGCCGGCTTGCCGCCCAGGCGCCAGTTGTCCGGGCGCTCCGGCCACACCATCCACACCTGGGTTTGTGGGGCCCACTCGGCGGGCATGTGGAAACCATCGGCACGGGGCGTGGAGTTGAGGGTTTTCATGGGTGACCTCTGTGATGGCCCTGAGCCGGAGTGTGCTGGGGCGTTTGGCAATTTATAACCGATACATATCGATATTTGAAGCCCAATATATGCATAAAATCACACCATTCGGCGCTTTCAAATCGATAACAATCGGTAAATAAGTGGAATGGTGTGGGTAATGGAACGGGCTGCCGTCTACCAAAGCCACACCTTATGCATCCTTTTACAGGTACGCGCGGAAATTTCCGACAAGGCCGACTAGGGTCATTACGTGAGCAACGGGCCAGCGAGCCGCTATGAACATCATCCCTACCGCAATCCCTGAAGTACTGATCATCGAGCCGAAGGTTCACGGTGACAGCCGTGGTTTTTTCTTCGAGGCATTCAACGCACGTGAGTTCGCACGGCAAACCGGCGTGCGCACCGAGTTCGTGCAGGACAACCACTCGCGCTCCAACAAGGGCGTGCTGCGCGGCCTGCACTATCAGGTAGAAAACACACAAGGCAAGCTGGTAAGGGTGGTGCACGGGGAAATCCGCGATGTCGCCGTGGACGTGCGCAAAAGCTCGCCAACCTTCGGCCAATGGGTCGCCGTGCATCTGTCGGCCGACAACCACCGCCAACTCTGGATTCCACCCGGCTTCGCCCATGGTTTTGCGGTGGTGAGCGAGTCGGTCGAGTTCCTCTACAAGACCACCGACTACTACAACCCCGGCGCTGACCGCTGCATCCGTTGGGACGACCCGCAACTGGCCATCGACTGGGGGCTGCAGCAGCCACCGGTGCTGTCGGACAAGGACAAAGTCGGCCTGCCACTGGCAGAGGCGGAACTGCTGCCATAACTAGCGCATAATTGCGCCAGACTTTTCTGGCGCATTTACGTGATGATTGCAAAACCCACGCCCCCACGCCGTCCGCGCTGGCGCAGCCTGGCCTTGCTGGCCCTGTGCCTGGCCCCGTTGCTGTGGCCCCTGCATCACTTGGCCGAACGCTATTACCAGGAAGAGCTGGCCTCGCAGAACCGCCAGACCCTCGACCTGTACGTCGCCAACCTGCTCGGCACCCTGCACCGCTACGAAACCTTGCCGCAAATCCTCGGCGACCTGCCGGCGCTGCGTGGCGTGCTGGCCGACCCGTTCCGCCTGGAAGCGGTGACCAACGCCAACCGCCTGCTCAAGGACATCGTGCAGCAGACCGGTGCCGAGGTGATGTACCTGATGGACGTCAGCGGCAACACCTTGGCCGCGTCCAACTGGGACAAACGCGACAGCTTCGTCGGCCGCAACTTCGCCTTCCGCCCGTACTTCAACGAAGCCATGGCCGGCCACCTGGGCCGCTTCTTCGGCCAGGGCACCACCTCGGCCAAACGCGGCTACTTCTTTGCAGCAGCCGTGCGAGACCGCGAGCGAATCGTTGGCGTGCTGGTGGTCAAGGTCGACCTCGACCACACCGAGACCCTTTGGGGCCGCACCCCCGAGCAGCTGCTGCTGACCGATCACAATGGCGTGGTCATCCTGACGTCGCGACCCGACTGGCGCTTCCGTGCTACCCGCACGCTGACCGAGGCCGAGCGCCAGGCCATCATCGCCATCCAGCCCTACCCCACCCAGGCCCCACAACCGCTGATGCTCAACCCGGACGCCTGGATCACCCAGACCCGCGACATCAAGGAAACCGGCTGGCAGGTCAGCATCCTCGCCCCGCGCATGCTGGTCGATCGCTCGGTGCAAACGGTGATGGCCATCGGTGCCGGCACCCTGCTGGTACTGATGCTGCTGGCCGGCCTGGTCATGCAACGGCGGCGCCACTACATCGACCGCATCGACTTCGAAGCCCGTGGCCGTCAGGAGCTGGAAAAGCGCGTGGCCGAACGCACCGCCGACCTTGAAGGCCTGAACACCCGGCTGAAAAATGCTGTGCTGGAACGCGAGAACGCCCAGCAGGAGGCGGTGCGCGCCCAGGATGAACTGGTGCAGGCCGGCAAGCTATCGGTATTGGGCACCATGTCGGCCAGCATCAGCCACGAGCTCAACCAGCCGCTGGCCGCCATCCGCAGTTACGCGGAAAACGCCGAGATCCTGCTGGACCACCAACGCACCGATGACGCCCGCGGCAACCTCAAGCTGATCGGCGAGCTGACCGGGCGCATGGCCTCGATCATCGCCCACCTGCGCGCCTTCGCCCGCCGCGACCGGCATGCTCCGGAAAGCGTGGCCCTGCAGCCCGCCCTGGACGATGCGCTGGCACTGCTGGCCAAACGCCGCCGTGCAATGGCCGTGGAGCTGATCCGCGACCTGCCGGAGGCGACCTTGTGGGTACAGGCCGGTGAAACCCGCCTGCGCCAGGTGCTCGGCAACCTGCTGGCCAATGCCCTCGACGCCCTGACCGAAAAGGCCAACCCGCGCCGCTTGTGGCTAAGTGCCGAGCAGCGCGATGACTGCGTCTACCTGTACATCCGCGACAACGGCCCAGGTTTCAGCCGCCAGGCCCTGGAGCACGCCAAGGAGCCGTTCTTTACCACCAAGACCCGCACCCAGGGCCTGGGCTTGGGCCTGGCTATCTGTGAAAGCCTGATGCGCGCCTTGGGCGGTGAGCTGCTGCTGGCCAACCACCCGGAAGGTGGCGCACTGCTGACCCTGCAGCTGCGTGTGGCCGCGCCTGGCGCTACTTTGCCCAATTCGGAGGACCCCTCGGCATGACCACCGAGACATTGATCGACAGCCAAGCCCAGGTCATCCTGGTCGACGATGACCCGCACCTGCGCCAGGCCCTGAGCCAGACCCTGGACCTGGCAGGGCTCAAGGTGGTCGCCCTGGCCGATGCCCAAGGCCTGGCTGACCGTATCGAGGCCGACTGGCCCGGTGTGGTGGTCAGCGACATCCGCATGCCCGGCATCGATGGCCTGCAACTGCTGGAGCAACTGCACGGCCGCGACAGCGAGCTGCCGGTGCTGCTGATCACCGGCCATGGCGATGTGCCGCTGGCGGTGCAGGCGATGCGCGCCGGGGCTTATGACTTCCTGGAAAAACCCTTCGCCACCGACGCGCTGCTCGACAGCGTGCGCCGCGCCCTGGCCCTGCGCCGCCTGGTGCTGGACAACCGCAGCCTGCGCCTGGCACTGAGCGACCGCCAGCAACTGGCCACCCGCCTGGTCGGCCATGCGCCATCCATGCTGCGCCTGCGCGAGCAGATTGGCGCCCTGGCCGGCACCCGCGCCGATGTGCTGATCCTGGGTGAAACCGGCGCTGGCAAAGAGGTGGTGGCGCGCGCCCTGCACGACCTGTCCAGCCGCCGCGACGGCCCGTTCGTGGCGATCAACGCCGGTGCGCTGGCCGAGTCGGTGGTCGAGAGCGAGCTGTTCGGCCATGAGCCCGGCGCGTTTACCGGCGCGCAGAAGCGCCGCATCGGCAAATTCGAGTTCGCCAATGGCGGCACGCTGTTCCTCGACGAGATCGAGAGCATGAGCCTGGATGTACAGGTAAAACTGCTACGCATGTTGCAGGAGCGGGTGGTCGAGCGACTCGGCGGCAACCAGCTGATCCCACTGGATATCCGCATCATTGCCGCAACCAAGGAAGACCTGCGCCAGTCCGCCGACCAGGGGCGCTTTCGTGCCGACCTGTATTACCGGCTTAACGTGGCGCCGTTGCGTATCCCACCGTTGCGCGAGCGCGGCGATGACATCCTGGTGCTGTTCCAGCACTTCGCCGACGCCGCCAGCCAGCGCCATGGCCTGCCGCCACACACCCTGCAGCCACACCAGCGCGCCGTGCTGCTACGTCACGCCTGGCCAGGCAATGTGCGCGAGTTGCAGAACGCCGCCGAGCGTTTCGCCCTTGGCCTGGAACTGGCCCTGGACGGCCAGACGCCGCCGGCGACGGCACTTGCAGCGCCAATGCCGAGTGGCAACCTCAGCGAACAGGTCGAGCACTTCGAACGCTCACTGATCGCTGCCGAACTGGCCCAGCCACATGGCTCCATGCGCAGCCTGGCCGAGGCCCTGGGCATCCCCCGCAAGACCCTGCACGACAAGCTACGCAAGCACGGTTTGAGCTTTGATGGCGCCGGCGGCGGGCACGACGATCAAGAGGATCACCGTTGATGAACACCGATAGCCAGTACCTGCAATCCGTACTGCACAGCGATATCCCCCTGACCCGGGAAATGGGCCTGGAAGTAGTCGATTGGCAACAGCACACCCTGCGCCTGCAACTGCCGCTGGCGGCCAACGTCAACCACAAGAGCACCATGTTCGGCGGCAGCCTGTACTGCGCGGCCGTGCTGGTGGGCTGGGGCTGGCTGCACCTGCGACTGCGTGAGCTGGGGATCGATGACGGGCATATCGTCATCCAGGAAGGGCAGATCAGTTATCCGTTGCCGGTTACCGGAGCGGCGGTGGCGCGTTGTGCAGCGCCCGACGAAAAAACCTGGGAACGATTCATAGCCATGTACCAGCGCCGTGGGCGGGCGCGGTTGACGTTGGAAACCACCGTGAGCAATGCCGGACGTGACGAGCCTGCCGTGAAATTCAGCGGCCAGTACGTTCTGCACCGCTAGCCCGACAGCCGCTTGAAGCAACTGCCTGGCACACAACCCAAAGACTGGCGCAATCCCTGTGAGAGCGGTGAAATCCGTCAGATGAGGTTCAGGAAGGCCTGGCGCCATGCAGCATTGGCCGGCAATGCCAAAAAATACGGGTTAAGCAGCGACTCGCGCGGCGGATACCGGAACGGCAAGCCATCCAGCCCGATCACCTCGCCGCCGGCCCCTTCCACCACACCCTGCGCCGCTGCAGTGTCCCACTGCGAAGTCGGCGCCAGGCGCGGATAACAATCGGCACTGCCCTCAGCCAACAGGCAGAACTTCAACGAGCTGCCAATATTGGCCAGCTCCAGCTCTCCCACAGCGGCCCCAAGGCCGGCCAACAACGCTTCCTGCTCCGGGCTGGAGTGTCGACGGCTGGCCACCACGGTAAAACGCTCGCCCTGTGCAGGTGCGTTGCGTACCTGAATCAGCTGGGCTGCCTCACCGGCATCTGCACGCCAGGCCCCCATGCCGCGCCCACCAAAATAGCAGCGCCCATTGGTGGGCATCGACACCACGCCAAACACCACCTCGCCGTTTTCGACCAGGGCGATGTTGACCGTGAACTCTTCGCTGCCGGCAATGAACTCCTTGGTGCCGTCCAGCGGGTCGACCAGCCACCAGCGGCTCCAACCCTGACGCTCGGCCAGCGCAATGTTGCAGTCCTCCTCGGACAGCACCGGAATATGCGGCGCCAGCGCCAGCAGGCCATCGGCAATCACCCGGTGCGCCGCCAGGTCGGCGGCGGTAACCGGCGAGTCGTCGGCCTTGTTGGTCACGGCCACATCGGCACGCCAGAACGGCAGGATCGCCTCACCCGCCGACAACGCCAGTTTGACCACTTCGTGCATCAGTTGCAGGTCGTTCATAGCTCCAGCAGCCCCCGCTGAATCAGCAAGTCACGTGTCAGGTAAAGCGCCGCCAGGGCACGTCCCTCGGTGAACTGCGGATGCATGGCCAATGCCGACAGCTCGCGCAGGTTGACCTTGTCGACCCGCATCGGTTCTGGCTCATCGCCTTCCAGGCGCTCTTCGTACAAGTCGGTAGCCAGTACCACCTGGATCTTCTGGCTCATGTAGCCCGGCGACAGCGACAGCTCGGTCAGGTGCTCCAGCTGGCGTGCGCCAAAACCGGCTTCTTCCTTGAGCTCCCGGTCGGCTGCCGCCAGCACGTCTTCGCCCGGCTCGATCAGGCCCTTGGGCAACGACAGCTCGTATTCGTCGGTGCCACCACAGTATTCCTCCACCAGCACGGCATGCTCGGCGTCGAGCATGGCCACGATCATCACTGCGCCGTAGCCGTTACCCCGGCCCACCAGGCGCTCGTAGGTACGCTCAGTGCCATTGCTGAAGCGCAATTGCACGGCTTCGACGCGAAACAGACGGCTGCTGGCGACGATTTCGCGGCTGAGGACGGTGGGTTTCTGGCGCATGGGGCGGCTCCTTGGCGTGAACGGGTTACTATACCGTGGCTTGCCGACTGATCGAGAGTTTCCCATGCCTGTTATTCCCTGGTCTGCCATCGATACCGTCCTGCTGGACATGGACGGCACCCTGCTCGACCTGCATTACGACAACCGCTTCTGGCTGGAGCACCTGCCTCAGCGCTATGCCGAGCTGCACGGGGTGAGCCGGGCCATGGCGCAAATGGAGCTGCAGCCGCTGTTTGAGCGCAATGCCGGCACCCTGAACTGGTATTGCCTGGACTTCTGGAGCCGCGAGTTGCGCCTGCCGATCCGTGAGCTGAAGCAGGAAATCGCCGACCTGATCGCCCTGCGACCAGACGCCGATACCTTCCTGGCGGCAATCCGCAAGGCGGGCAAACGCGTGGTGATGATCACCAATGCCCACCGTGACTCGCTGTCGCTGAAGCTGGAGCGGGTGGAACTGGCACCGTATTTCGAACGGCTGATCAGCTCGCACGATTACGGCTACCCGAAGGAAAGCCCGCAGTTCTGGGATGCATTACAGGCAGACATCGGCTTTGAGCCGCAACGCAGCCTGTTCATCGATGACACACTGGCGATTCTGCGCAGTGCGCGGCAGTTTGGCGTGGGGCACCTGCTGGCGGTGCGCCAGCCGGATAGCAAGGCAGGGCCGCGGGATACCGAAGAGTTTGCGGCCGTCGAGGATTACCGGGAGTTACTGGTAGGCCTATGAGGCCCCATTCGCGGGACAAGCCCGCTCCCACAAGTTGGCCGCTGGGTTCAGGTTCAGCGGTAAAGCTATGGGGGGGCTTGTCCCGGAAGAGGCCGGTCCAGGCTGCGAAGATCAGTCAGGAATACGTAGCACCTGCCCCGGATAAATCTTGTCCGGGTGCGACAGCATCGGCTTGTTGGCCTCGAAAATCTTGTTGTACTGGTTGGCGTTGCCGTACACCACGACTGAAATGGCCGATAGCGTGTCGCCCTTTTTCACCGTAATGAACCTGGCCGCCTTCACCACTGGCCCTGTCACTGTAATCTGGTCATCCACGCTGGCCACACCATTGATGTTACCGGCTGCAAGAATGATCTTTTCCTTCTCCTCCTGGCTGGCCACCTCACCCTTGAGGATGATCTTGTCTCCCTCTACAGTGGCTTTGATGTTCGGGTTTCCCAGGCCGACACTCTCCACGTGCTTCTTGAGCTGCTCCTCGGCATTGGCATTGCCGGGGGTCAGCAGGTCGATCAACTTCTCGCCGGCTTCCTTCACGAAACTGAACAGGCTCATTGCGCTCTCCTTGTAGACGAAACCTTGGACTCACGAGTCTAGGCCAGCTTTTCCACTCCCGCCCCCTGTGCGACCAATCGACGCGGTCTATCAAGGCATAGACCCTAGCGATTAGACGCCGCCGGCCCGCAAGCCTAGGCTTGTGCTATCAGAAAGCCGCCGGTATTCAACGCCCCGATGAACAGCAAACCTCCGGTCTGCGCGGCCTCATCGCCTTTGTCCATGCCCGCCGCCAGCAACACCTACGATTACGTCCAGTTAACCGACGCCAGACGCGACAGCACACCGCTGGCCGAAGAAGTGGCCCTGGCCATTGTCTACAACGGCCTCAATCAGGCGGTGATGCTGGTAAGCCCCACCGACCTGGAGGACTTCGCCGTCGGTTTCAGTGTTGGCAGCGGCATTGTCGAAGGGACAGCAGACATCTACGACCTGAAGCTCTCCGGCAGCGGTTCGGCAATGTATGCCGACCTGGAAATTTCCAGCCGGGCGTTCTGGAACCTGAAAAACCAGCGCCGCCAACTGGCCGGCACCAGTGGTTGCGGCCTGTGTGGTGTCGAAGCCCTGGAGCAGGCGCTGCCGGACCTGGCCGTGCTGCCGGGTGCGCCCCTGCCCCCGGCCCAGTGGCTGGTGGGCCTGCGTGAACGCATCGATGCCTTCCAACCGCTGGGCCAGCATTGCGGGGCTGTGCATGCAGCCCTGTTCATGGACCGCCATGGCGAGCTTTTGCTCGGCCGCGAAGACATCGGCCGGCACAACGCCCTCGACAAACTGATCGGCGCCCTGCTGCGCCAAGGCATCGACAGCCAGGGCGGCTTGGCCATCGTCACCAGCCGCTGCAGCCTGGAGCTGATCCAGAAAGTACTGCGTGCCGGCCTCCAGACCCTGGTCAGCCTATCGGCGCCCACCGGCCTTGCCCTGCAATGGGCACGCAAGCACAACCTCAACCTCATCCATTTGCCCAAGCACAGCGCACCGCGGGTCTTCAGCCCGGCGGCGGAGTCGTAACAGCAGTGACCTCTTACCAGCACCTCCCGGACAACGCACCAGCCTCCACCCCTCGCTACAAGCCCTACCACGGCCCAGCCGGTGGCTGGGGCGCGCTGCGCAGCGTGGCCAAGGCATGGGTCGGCAGCGACAACGCACTAAAGAACATTCGCGCCCTGCTCAAGACCAACCAGAACGGCGGCTTCGACTGCCCGGGCTGCGCCTGGGGCGATTCGCCGGAAAGCGGCATGGTCAAGTTCTGCGAGAACGGCGCCAAGGCCGTGAACTGGGAGGCGACCAAGCGGCGCGTCGATGCGGCCTTCTTCGCCCGTTACAGCGTTACCTCGCTGCTGCAGCAAAGCGATTACTGGCTGGAGTACCAAGGGCGCCTGACCGAACCGATGGTCTACGACGGGCCCAGCGACCGTTACCTGCCCATCAGCTGGGATGCCGCCTTCGCCCTGATCGCTCGCGAGCTGAACAAGCTCGCCAACCCTGACCAGGCCGAGTTCTATACCTCGGGGCGCGCCAGCAACGAAGCGGCGTACCTGTACCAGTTGTTTGTGCGCGCCTATGGTACCAACAACTTTCCTGACTGCTCGAACATGTGCCACGAAGCCAGTGGCGTGGCCTTGGGGCAAAGCGTCGGGGTCGGCAAGGGCACCGTCACCTTCGACGACTTCGAGCATGCCGACGCTATTTTTGTCTGGGGGCAGAACCCCGGCACCAACCACCCACGCATGCTCGACCCGCTGCGTGATGCGGTGAAACGTGGCGCCCAGGTGGTGTGCGTAAACCCGCTCAAGGAGCGTGGCCTGGAGCGCTTCCAGCACCCGCAGAACCCGCTGGAGATGCTGACCAACAGTGACCGGCCGACCAACACCGCGTTCTTCCGCCCGGCGCTGGGCGGCGACATGGCGATGCTGCGCGGCATGGCCAAGTTCGTCCTGCAATGGGAACGCGAAGCCCAGGCCAAAGGCGAACCGGCCGTGTTCGACCATGCCTTCATTGCCGAACATGGTCATGGCGTCGACGACTACCTGGCAGTGGTCGATGCCACGCCGTGGGAACACATCCAGGCGCAGTCCGGGCTGACGCTGGCCGACATCGAGCTGGCCGCGCGCATGTACTGCCGTGGCAAGCGGGTGATCATGTGCTGGGCGATGGGCATCACCCAGCACCGCCATTCGGTGCCGACCATCCAGGAAATCGTCAACCTGCAAATGTTGCGCGGCAACATCGGCGCACCCGGCGCCGGTCTGTGCCCGGTGCGCGGCCACAGCAACGTGCAGGGCGACCGCACCATGGGCATCAATGAACGCCCGCCAGTGGCGCTGCTGGACGCCCTCGAAAAGCGTTTTGGCTTCCCCGTGCCCCGGCACAACGGCCACAACACCGTCGAAGCCATCCACGCCATGCTCGACGGCCGCGCCAAAGTATTCATCGGCCTGGGCGGCAATTTCGCCCAGGCCACGCCAGACACCGAGCGTACTGCCCAGGCACTGCGCAACTGCGAGCTGACCGTGCATATCAGCACAAAGCTCAACCGCAGCCACCTGGTGCACGGCAAGCAGGCGCTGATCCTGCCGTGCCTGGGCCGCACCGACATCGACCTGCAGGCCGACGGGCCGCAGGCGGTGACGGTGGAAGACTCGTTCAGCATGGTGCACGCCTCCAACGGCCAGCTGAAGCCGCTGTCGACGCAAATGCGCTCGGAACCTGCAGTGATTGCCGGCATCGCCGCTGCCACCCTGGGCAAGCAACCGGTGGACTGGCACTGGCTGGTGGCCGACTACGACCGCATCCGCGACCTGATCGGCGATACCATCGCGGGCTTCAGCGGTTTCAACCAGCGCTTGCAGCGTCCAGGCGGTTTTTACCTGGGTAACAGCGCTGCCAGTCGCGAATGGAAGACCAGCAGCGGCCGGGCCAACTTCAAGGCCAACCTGCTGCCGGATTCGTTGCTCGATGAGCGCGTGCGCGCCAGTGGCCAACTGCCCGACCTGGTCATGCAGTCGATGCGCTCGCACGATCAGTACAACACCACCATCTACGGCCTGGACGACCGTTACCGGGGCGTGCGCGGCCAGCGCGAAGTGCTGTTCGCCAACGAAGCCGACATCATCCGCCTGGGCTTCCAGCCGGGGCAAAAGGTCGACATCGTGTCGCTGTGGGGTGATCAGCATGTGCGCCGGGTGCAGGGCTTCACCCTGCTGGCCTTCGACATCCCGGCCGGGCAGGCAGCGGCGTATTACCCCGAGGTGAATCCGCTGGTGCCACTGGAAAGCATTGGCGATGGCAGCCATACGCCGACCTCGAAGTTCATTGCCATCAAACTGGAGCGCGCACGGGACGACGGGCGTATTCTGTAGAAACGAAAAAAGCCCTGTTCCATGGCGGTTCAGGGCTTTGTCATAAAGGTCTCAGACAGCCGAAAAACGATAAAGTTTCACAGCAAATACAGTAACTTAGAGAATTGTGTACAACTCGTGTTACTCGTCGGATTTCCGTTGCCAGCCACGCCGCTTAGCCTCAAATTCGCCTCGTCATCCCTATGAGGCTCTCTTGATGAAGAAGTACTCCTCGATTTTGTTGTTGTCTTTCAGCTTGCTCAGCGGCGTTGCCATGGCAGGCGGCAATACCGAGGCCGGCATTGGCGGCGCATTGGGTGGAGTACTCGGCTCCGTAGTGGGTAACTCCATCGGCGGTAGCACCGGCGGCGCCATTGGTGCCGGTCTGGGCGGCGCAGCCGGCGGTGCCCTGGGTGCCGACAAGCGCCAGCGTGGCGAGGCCGCTATCGGCGGCGCACTGGGCGCTGCAGGCGGTAACGTGGTCGGTCGCTCGGTGGGCGGCACCACCGGTAGCTACATTGGCGCAGCAGCCGGCGGTGGTGCCGGTGGCGCGCTGGGTAACTACATGGGCAACAAAGCCGACGAAGACGAGCGTCATGATGATCGCCGCTACCGTCGCGGCTACGACGACCGTCGCCACTACGACCGTGGTCGCCACTACGGCCACCGCAAGCACAAGCGCCACTGGCGCGACTGATGCCGCGGGCCCTGCCCCGGCAGCAAAAGCCCCGCCCCTGCCGGCGGGGCTTTTTTATGCCTGCTGTTCCAGTACCAGGCCAGACAGGACCACTTGCAGCGGTTCAGGCAGCACCGCAGGACGACCACTGGCACGCTCGATGAACACCTGCACTACCGTGCCTGCAGCACACGCCTCCGGTTCCCCCGGGCGGAACAGCGCCAGGCGGTACTCCACCGTACTACCCGCCAGGCGCGTCACTCCCAAGCCCACTTCGAGCACGTCGGGAAAGCCTGGCAGCGCATAGAAATCCGCAGCCGAACTGACCACGAATGCCGCCAGTTCACCGTCACGCAGGTCCACCTCGGCCTGTTCGGCGAGGAAGGCCTGGATCGCCGTTTCGAAAAAGCCATGCACGGTAGCACCGGCGATATGGCCATTGACGTCGTTGTCCGAAGGGCGGGTGAGGATGGGGTGGAAGTGGTAGAAGGCAGTGCGCTGAGGGGATTCGGTCATCTGTCTGGCTCTTGTCTTCGCAAATGTTGCTGACAGTG
The DNA here is from genome assembly GCF_026898135.2 of Pseudomonas fortuita. Classification (NCBI taxonomy): domain Bacteria; kingdom Pseudomonadati; phylum Pseudomonadota; class Gammaproteobacteria; order Pseudomonadales; family Pseudomonadaceae; genus Pseudomonas; species Pseudomonas fortuita. Next base: position 306,751 of record NZ_CP114035.2, on the reverse strand, counting down.
AAACAGAAATTCCAGATTTCCGCTGCCTGAGCCGGCCTCTTCGCGGGTAAACCCGCTCCCACAGAAATCGCCGTATCTGTGGGAGCGGGTTTACCCGCGAAGAGGCCGGCTCAGGATATCGTTCAAAAAAAAAGCCGCCCCAAAGGGCGGCCTTCTTGTAGCGCTGGGCTCAGCTTACAGCTGTGGGCCAGCAGCCTTGATGGCGTCGGAAACTTCGAACTTCTTGAAGTTTTCGATGAACAGCTTGGCCAGGCCTTTGGCGGCCTCGTCGTAGGCAGCTTTGTCAGCCCAGTTGGTGCGTGGGTTGAGCAGCTCGGTTTCAACACCTGGGACGACTTTTGGTACGTCCAGGTTGATGATGTCCAGGTGCTCGGTTTCGGCACCGACCAGCGCGCCGCTCTGGATTGCAGCGATCACCGCGCGGGTAGTCGGGATGCTGAAGCGCTTGCCAACACCGTAGCCACCGCCGGTCCAGCCGGTGTTTACCAGGTAGACCTTGGAGTTGAAGCCGTTGATACGCTTGATCAGCAGCTCGGCGTACTCGCCAGCCGGGCGCGGGAAGAACGGTGCGCCGAAGCAGGTGGAGAAGGTCGACTTGATGCCGCCGCCCGAACCCATTTCGGTAGAACCGACCAGCGCGGTGTAACCGGACAGGAAGTGGTAGGCCGCCTGCTCGTTGTTCAGGATCGAAACCGGAGGCAGAACACCGGTCAGGTCGCAGGTCAGGAAGATGACCGCATTAGGCTCGCCGCCCAGGTTCGCTTCGGAACGCTTGGCAACGTGCTCCAGCGGGTAGGCAGCACGGCTGTTCTGGGTCAGGCTGACGTCGGTGTAGTCGGCGTGCTTGTTGGCGTCGAGAACGACGTTTTCCAGCACTGCGCCGTGCTTGATGGCTTTCCAGATGACCGGCTCGTTCTTCTCGGACAGGTCGATGCACTTGGCGTAGCAGCCGCCTTCCATGTTGAAGACAACGCCTTCGCCCCAGCCGTGCTCGTCGTCACCGATCAGGTAACGGCTTTCGTCGGCCGACAGGGTGGTCTTGCCAGTGCCGGACAGGCCGAAGAACAGGGTCACATCGCCTTCTTCGCCGATGTTGGCCGCGCAGTGCATTGGCAGTACGTCGGCAGCCGGCAGCAGGAAGTTCTGCACCGAGAACATGGCTTTCTTCATTTCGCCGGCATAGCGCATGCCTGCGATCAGCACCTTCTTGGCGGCGAAGTTGATGATGACGCAGCCGTCGGAGTTGGTGCCATCACGCTCAGGCTCGCACACGAAGTTGGCAACGTTGAGCACCTGCCACTGGTCGCGGCGCGCCGGGTTGTACTGCTCCGGGTTGATGAACAGGCAACGGCCGAACAGGTTCTGCCAGGCGGTCTGGGTGGTCATCTTCACCGGCAGGTAGTGGTCGACGGCTGCCCCTACGTGAACGTAGGAAACGAAGTGATCCTGGGCGTTGTTGAACGCCTCGACGCGGTCCCACAGGGCGTCGAACTTGTCGGCCGGGAACTTGCGGTTGATCGGGCCCCAGGAAATAGCATCCTGAGTGGAAGGTTCTTCGACGATGAAACGGTCAGCCGGCGAACGGCCAGTACGGTGACCAGTCTCCACGACCAGTGCGCCAGTATCGGCTAGTACGCCTTCACCGCGTTGCAGCGCTTCTTTTACCAGCTCATCGACGCTCAGGTCGGTGTACACGGTGTTGTTGGCTTGCGTCATGAGATACCCCATCCGGCCCGAGGCCGAGTGCTCCAAACGTTTTGTAGTTGTCTTGAAAAAACTACTACAGCGAAAAAAGTGGCCGGATTATGCCAGAAACGCCCAAAAAAAGTAGGCCCCTCCTGTCAGAACTGCGCTTTTGCGCAATTCGACAGGAGATTGTCCTGTGATTAAACGTTTCAGTGGCGAGTTTCTGAGGCCACGTCTGTGCCGCCACCGGCAAACAGTTGCGCCACATCGCTGGCATCGAAGAAATAGCGCTCGTTGCAGAACTGGCAATCGATCTCCACCTGGCCGCCGCACTCTTCCACCAATGCCTTGGCGTCCTGTTCGCCAAGGCTGACCAGCGCATTGCCGGAACGCTCACGCGAACAGCTGCAATTGAAGCGCAACGGCTGGATGTCGAACAGGCGCACGGCATCTTCATGGTACAGGCGATGCAGCAACGTTTCGTTGTTTTCAGCCCACTCTTCAGGCTTGAGGGTCTTGGCCAGGGCCACCACGTGCTGCCAGCTGTCCTCACGCTCTTCATCATCCGGCTGGCGATCACGCGGCAGCTGCTGCAGCAGCAGACCGCGGGCCTTGCCGTTTTCGGCGTTGAGCCAGAAGCGCGTGTTCAGCTGCTGGGACTGGACGAAGTAGTTGGTGAAACATTCCGACAGGTTGGCGCCATCAAGGTCGACAGTACCCTGGTAGCGCTGGCCCTTGATCGGGTCGATGGTCAGGGTCAGGTGGCCGTCGGGCATCAGCTGCGACAGTGTGGCATCCGCGGGGATCTGGTCCGCTTCGTAGCGGGCCATGCCGCGGATTTCCCGGTCGCCGGAACATTCCACCATCAGCAGCGGAATCGGCCCAGCCGAGCGCGCCTGCAAAATCAGCAAGCCATCAAACTTCATCGCGCCCACCAGCAACGCGGTGGCGGCCATCAGCTCGCCGAGCAGCGCCTTGACCGGCTGAGGGTATTTGTGACGCGCCAACACTGCGGCATAGCTGTCATCGAGAGACACCCACTCGCCGCGCACATCGCGCTCGTCGAAGATGAAACGTTGGGTGAAATCGGTATCAGGCAAATCGCTCATAGGTTTCGGCTATCTAAAAAATGATGACAAAATGGTTACAAGGGTTGTCGAGAACCTGCGAGAACCCGTTACAGAGCGCTCACAAGGCGCTCCGATTTCCTGTTTGCAATAGAGGTATTTTATGGACAATCGACCACTGTTCCAAGCAAGGTGGTCCTGGGGGCCATTGGCAGCCTGTACGCTGCTTTCCGTCGCTCTACTGTGTTTCTGGTTATGGCCTTTTGGCCAGATCCTGTGCCTGACTTTCGACGAGTGGCTGTTCCGCAGCCTGAATGCGCCCTTGGCCGACAGCACCACCTGGCGCTACATCTGGACCGTCGGCAGCCTGCGCCCGTTCGACATCGTCGTCGGCCTGATCCTGCTGGCAGTGCTCATCCGTGGTGACTGGGTGTTCAAGGCAGCTCAGGTTCGCCAAGCGTTTTTCGGCTTTCTGGTCACGCTACTCCTCTTAGTGGTGATTCGCGCGCTGTTTTCCAAGTGGGTGGATGCAGCTGGCTGGCAGCACAAGAGCCCGTCGATGATGTTCGACGAGGTGGTGCACCTGAGTGACTACTACCCGAACCTGGAAGCCGCCTGGGAGCTCAAGGACCGTTCCAGCAAGAGTTTCCCGGGGGATCACGCCTCGGTACTGCTGATCTGGGCGCTGTTCATGAGCGTGTTCAGCCGCCGCCTGGTGCAGTACCTGGTGATCTGGGGGCTGGCGGTGCTGTTCATGCTGCCGCGCCTGGTGGCCGGCGCCCACTGGGGGCAGGATGACTACATCGGCGGGTTGCTGATGGCAGTGCTGGCGTTGGGCTGGAGCTATTACACGCCGCTGGCGGCCAAGGGCAGTGAGGCGTTGATGCGCTGGACTGCACCGTTGTTCAACCTGCTGGCCAGGTTACCGCTTGTCGGGCGGATGGCCGTGCTCCGCTAGACCCTTGGGGCTGCTACGCAGCCCTTTCCGACCGGTCCGGCGCCCCGGCATGGCCGCTCCCACAAAGCGCTGTGGGCGCTGGCTTGCCGGCGATGGGCCGCTAAGCGGCCCCGGCTATTCATAGCTCCCATGCAACTGGTGAATCTGCCGCCGCTGCTTCTTGGTTGGCCGCCCATCGGTAGTCACCCCCATGGCGCCCGCCTTGCGCATTTCGGCCGCCTGCTCACGGCGGCGCAGGCTTTCTTCGGTTTCCTCGTACAGCGTCTGCGCTTCTGGCGCCCCACGCCGCACCACCGACAACGCCTTCACCACCACGGTGCGCTCATCGAACCCGGTGCGCAGCACAAATTCGTCGCCCACTCGCGGCTCCTTGCCTGGCTTGCAACGCTCGCCCCGGCAATGCACCTTGCCGCTCTCGATCGCTGCCTTGGCCAGCGCCCGCGTCTTGTAGAAACGCGCCGCCCATAGCCACTTGTCCAGGCGAACCTTGTCGTCGTCTTCGGCTTTTTGTGCCATCCCGTTACCTCGGATTCTGTCTTTCATCGAACTGTACTACCTTCACATACGGATGCAAAAAGTCCCCGCCATGCTTACAGTTCACCACCTCATTCGCAGGGTGCGCTTCGTGAAGACATTTGACCATTTGAAAGTGATCGGCCTGCGTGAATGGATAGCCCTGCCCGACCTTGGCGTGGCAGGGCTGCGCGCCAAGATCGACACTGGTGCCAGCACCTCCAGCCTGCACGCTACCGAAGTGGAACCGTTCGAGCGCGACGGCCAGCCCTGGGTCCGCTTCACGGCGCACCTGGGCTCTGTGGTGCAGTTGCGCCACCGCCGCTGCGAGGCGCCACTGGTGACCATGAAGACCATCAAGAGCTCCAACGGGCACGCCCAGACCCGCTACGTCATTCGCACGTCACTGGCGCTGGGCGATGGTGTGTGGGAGGTGGAGTTCACACTCGCCTGCCGCAAGAACATGCGTTACCGCCTGCTGCTCGGTTCCAAGGCCCTGATCCACGGCCAGCTGGTGGTCAACCCTGGCCTGAAGTACGTACAAGACAAACCGGCCTTCCCGGCCACCCTTTCCCCTGTCACAGGTGCTGCATGAAGATCGCTGTGCTGTCGCGCAATCCGCGTCTGTATTCCACCCGCCGCCTGGTCGAAGCCGGTACCCAGCGTGGCCACGAAATGGTGGTGATCGATACCCTGCGGGCCTACATGAACATTGCCAGCCACAAGCCGCAGATCCATTACCGCGGCAAGCCGCTGGAGGGCTTCGATGCCGTGATCCCGCGCATCGGCGCTTCCGTCACCTTTTACGGCTGCGCAGTGCTGCGCCAGTTCGAAATGATGGGCGTGTACCCGCTCAACGAATCGGTAGCCATTGCCCGTTCGCGCGACAAACTGCGCTCGCTGCAATTGCTGTCGCGTCGCGGAATCGGCCTGCCCATTACCGGCTTCGCCCATTCACCCGACGACATTCCCGACCTGATCCAGATGGTTAATGGCGCGCCGTTGGTAATCAAGGTGCTGGAGGGCACCCAGGGCATTGGCGTGGTGCTGTGCGAAACCACCCAGGCTGCCGAGTCGGTGATCGAGGCGTTCATGGGGCTCAAGCAGAACATCATGGTTCAGGAGTACATCAAGGAGGCTGGCGGGGCCGACATTCGCTGCTTCGTGGTGGGAGACAAGGTGATTGCCTCGATGAAGCGTCAGGCCAAGCCGGGCGAGTTCCGCTCCAACCTGCATCGGGGGGGCGTCGCCAGCCTGATAAAAATCACCCCTGAAGAGCGGATTACCGCGATCCGGGCGGCCAAGGTGATGGGTTTGAGCGTGGCGGGGGTGGATATCCTGCGGTCCAACCATGGGCCATTGGTGATGGAGGTGAACTCGTCGCCGGGGCTGGAGGGGATCGAGGTAACCACCGGCAAAAACGTGGCCGGGATGATCATCGAGCACCTGGAGAAGAACGGCGGGCCGAATCAGACCCGGACCAAAGGCAAGGGCTGATTCAAGCCTGTACTGGCCCTATCGCCGGCAAGCCAGCTCCCACAGGATGACCACAACCTCCAGGCTTGTAGATTACCTGTGGGAGCTGGCTTGCCGACGATAGGGCCGGTGCGGTCAACCAGATTCATACAGCATTACGCGGCAGCAATAGCCCCAGCGGCAACCGCACCCGCGCTTCGATCCCCCCGCCAGACCGATTACGCAGTTCCACATTCCCGCCATGCTGGGCGGCGATCCGCTTGACGATCGCCAGCCCCAGCCCGGTGCCCTTGCCGCCCCGTGCCCGATCCCCACGAATGAACGGATTGAAGATGGTCTCCAGCTCCGACTCATCGATCCCGGTGCCACGGTCCAGCACGCTCAGCACCACGTACGGTGCGCTCTCGTCACCCGACACATAGGCCGCCACTTCGACCCCCTTGCCAGCATGGTGCAGGGCGTTGCCGATGAGGTTGCCCAACATGCGCTTGAGCGAAACGCGACGCAGCGGGAATGGAGGAATTGGCTCCAGGCACAGGCGCACACGTTCTTTCGGCTGGTTGTACGGCGCCACGACTTCACGCACCAGGTCAGCCAGGTCGACCTCTTCCACCGGCTCGTCACGGCCATCGCGGATGAAGGCCAGGAACTGATCGAGGATCGCATCCATGTCCTCGATATCGCGAACCATGTCGTCACTCAGGTCGCTGTCGCTGTTCAGCAATGACAACGACAGGCGCAGACGCGTCAACGGTGTGCGCAGGTCGTGGGAAACCCCGGCCAGCATCAGCTCGCGCTCGCGCCCGGCTTGTTCGACATCTTCGGCCATCTGGTTGAAGGCCTTGTATACCTCGGTCATCTCGCTGGGCGTGTCGCTGATCGGCAGACGCACACTGCGCCCCTGGCCCAGCTGACGAGCGGCGAACACCAGGCGCTTGAGCGGCTGGTTCAACTGGCGCACGAAGATCCAGGCCGACGCGGTGGACAACAGGCCGATCGCCAGGAACCAACCCAGCACGTTCCAGATTTTCTGCCCACGCAGCGGGTGTGG